>JBGPUQ010000033.1:0-8602 GCA_041491185.1 Nitrospiria bacterium
ATTTCAACACCTCCGGGGAAGCGCTTGAAGTGTTGAGTCGGAAGGTCGAGCAGCTCTGCCACGCCGCGATCGAGAAAGCCAAGGCCGACGGCCGGAAAACGGTCAAGGCCCGAGATCTCGAATAGCCGAGTTACGCGCTGATCACGACGAGGTTGTCGCGGTGAATCACCTCGTCGTAGAGTTTGTAGCCGAGGCGATCGGCGATCTCCCGGCTTTTGGCGCCACGAATGGTGGTGATTTCATCCGCTGAGTAATTGCTCAACCCCCTGGCCACCTCCCGCCCGTCGGGTCCCACGCAGCTCACCGCTTCACCCGCGCGGAAGCGTCCCTCCACCTCTCGAATACCGGCCGGCAACAGGCTGCGCCCATGCTGGCGAATCGCGCGGGCCGCGCCGTCATCCAGATGGAGCCGTCCCTTCGGGTGCAGGGTGTACGCAATCCAGTGTTTTTTGCTCTTGAGCCGTTTCTTGATCGGCAGCACCAGCGTGCCCACGTCGCCGCCCGCCAGCGCCTCGCTCAACACGCCGGGCTGGTCGCCGCCGGCGATAATCGTTGCCACCCCGTGGGCCGCGGCCTGCTTCGCCGCCGCCAGTTTCGGCACCATCCCGCCGGTGCCTTCATCACTGCCGGTCGCTTTGGCGTGGGCCTCGAGCCCCGGCGTCACTTCCGTCACCACCGGGATGAGCGTCGCCGCCGGATCGCGGGCGGGATCGCCGGTGTAAAACCCCTTCACGCTGGAGAGGATGATCAGTAATTGCGCGCCGACCAGATTGGTCACCAGCGCCGCGAGGTGGTCATTCTCCCCGAACTTGAGCTCTTCGACCGCCACCGTATCATTCTCATTGATGATCGGGATCACGCCCGCCGCCAGCAATGTCGTGAGCGTATTGCGCGCGTTGAGAAAACGCTTTCGGTCGGCCAGGTCCCCGTGGGTCAACAGAATTTGCGCCACGGGAAGATCCACCTTCGAAAATGCGGCATCATACGCGGCCATGAGGCGCCCCTGCCCGACCGCCGCGGCCGCCTGCTTTCGGGCGATCGTCGTCGGCCGATCGCGCTGGCCCAACCGTTCGATGCCGGCGGCGATCGCGCCGGACGAGACGATGATCACCTCGCAGCCGTTGGTCCGCAGCGCCGCCACATCGCGGGCCAACTGTTCGATCCACGCCGTTTGCAATCCCCGTCCGCGCGGCGCGAGCAGTTTGCTGCCGATCTTGACGACAACCCGGCGCACCGCGCCGACCACTTCCTGCCGCAACGAACTCATGCGAGCGCCGCATTCTCCCCGGCGGCCTGACGGTCGAGCACCTGCGCGCCGATGAAATGCAGGAGCGGTTTGAGCCCCTCGCCGGTCACGGCTGAAATGGCAAAGAAGGGGATCTTCTCCCGTTTGGCATGGCGCCGCAACGTCTCGAGCGAGTGACCGTCGCCCTGCTGATCGATCTTGGTCGCGGCCAGCACCATCGGCTTTTGGGCCAGTTCCGGCTGATAGGCCGCCAGCTCCCGGCGGAGAATTTTGAACTCTGCAACCGGCCCCTGGGATTCGTCCCGGCCGACGCCCACATCGACGAGATGCAACACCAACCCCGTCCGCTCCGCATGGCGAAGGAATTGAAAACCGAGCCCCCGCCCCTCATGCGCCCCTTCGATGATGCCCGGAATGTCGGCCACCACGAAGCTGCGGCCGCCCGGATCGCGGGCCACGCCCAACTGCGGCGTGAGCGTGGTAAAGGGATAATCGGCGATCTTGGGACGCGCCGCCGAGATGACCGAGAGCAGCGTCGATTTCCCCGCATTGGGAAAACCCACCAGGCCGACATCGGCCAGGAGCTTTAATTCCATCCGCAACGTCCGCTCTTCGCCCTCCCCGCCGGGATCGGCCCGGCGAGGCGCGCGGTTGGTCGGCGTGGCAAATTGCGCATTGCCCCGGCCGCCGCGCCCCCCCTTGGCGATGACGATCGTTCGGCCCGGCTCGGCGAGATCCGCCACCGGGTCGCCCGATTCCGCATCGTAGATGATCGTCCCGACCGGAACCCGGATGATGCGGTCGGCGCCGTTCCGACCGTGGCAATCCTTGCCCTGGCCGTGGCCGCCGCGCTTGGCCTTGTAGAGTTGCTGGTAGGTCAGATCGAGCAGGGTGTGAAGCTGGGGATCGGCCGTCAGGAGAACGCTGCCGCCGTCGCCGCCGTCGCCGCCGTTGGGACCGCCGCGGGGCACGTAGGCTTCCCGCCGAAAGCTGCAACAGCCGCTGCCGCCGTCGCCCGCTTTGACGTGGATCTTGGCTTCATCGATAAACATGGCGCAGGAGGGGCGAACCGCCGCATGCCCCTCGCTCCGTTATGACGCGGTCGGGACCGCGGACTCAGGAACCGGATAGACGCTGACGCGCTTTCGCCGCTTGCCGTAGGGTTCGAACGTCACCACCCCCTGGATTTTGGCAAAGAGCGTATAGTCGCTGCCGCAGCCGACGTTCAAGCCCGGATGGATTTGCGTGCCGCGCTGGCGGACGATGATCGTGCCCGCATTGATCAACTGGCCGCCGTAGCGCTTGACGCCAAGATATTTTGGCTGGCTGTCGCGGCCGTTGGTGGTGGAACCTTGTCCTTTTTTATGTGCCATGGTCGATTCCGATCTGTGAAAACACGATTACGAGGCGGCGCGAATCTCCGTGATTTTCACTTCCGTGAAACTCTGACGGTGACCCCGCGTCCGGCGATAATTCTTCCGCTTCTTTTTCTTAAACACGATCACTTTGGCGCTGCGGCCGTGGCGCACCACCTGGGCGGCGACCGACGCGTTGGCCACCACCGGCATCCCGACCGCAATCTGCCCGTCCCGGTTGAGGTAGAGCACCCGGTCAAACGTCACCGACGCGCCCACCGCGGCAATGAGCTTCTCCACCCGAATCGCCACGCCGGGTTCGACATGATACTGTTTGCTTCCGGTTTCAATGATTGCGTACATTCCGCCTCCCAACACCTCAATTTGTAATTAGGTTTTGTACCACATGGCTCTCGTCGATGTCAATCGTCTCGGTTGACACGGATGGAAGGAATTTCTATGATGACGGTTGATCTACGATGACTATTATACGGCATCTCTTCTGGATCGGCGTGGCATTGCTCGGCGCGGTGGCCTTCGCCATTGTCACCGGCGTCTTCAGACCCGAGGAGAAGATCAACGCCCTCTGGCTGGTGGTCGCCGCCGCCTGTTGTTATACCCTGGCCTACCGGTTCTACGGGCGCTTTCTCGCCCGTCGCGTGGTGAACCTCGATAACCAGCGCGTCTCCCCCTCCTACCGGCTGACGGATGGAAAAAACTACCACCCCACCCATCGATGGGTCCTCTTCGGCCATCATTTCGCCGCGATCGCGGGCGCGGGGCCGCTGCTCGGGCCTGTGCTGGCCGCCCAGTTCGGCTATCTCCCCGGCTTTCTCTGGCTGGTCATCGGGGCGGTGCTGGCCGGGGCGGTGCAGGATTTCATCATCCTCGTCGCCTCGATGCGCCGCAACGGCCAGTCCCTCCCCAAAATCGCGCGCAATGAGATGGGACCGGTGACCGGATGGTGCACAATGGCGGCGGTGCTCTTCATCGTGATCGTGGCCATCGCCGGATTGGGATTGGCCGTGGTCAACGCCCTCCATCACAATCCCTGGGGCACCTTCACCCTGGTCATGACCATTCCGATCGCCTTCTTCATGGGCGCCTATCTGCATCGCTGGCGACCCGGCCGGGTGGTCGAGGTTTCCGCGATCGGTGTGGTGTTGCTGCTGTGTGCCGTGGCGGCGGGACGATGGGCGGCTCAGGCGCCTCTGGGCGAGTGGTTCAACCTTGAGCGGGAGAGCGTCATCTGGGGGCTGGCCGCTTACGGCTTCCTGGCGTCGGTGCTGCCCATCTGGATGCTGCTCCTGCCGCGGGATTATCTCTCGTCATTTATGAAGCTGGCCGTGGTCTTTCTCCTGGGAATCGGGGTGATCCTCATGGCCCCGACGATCCAGATGCCCGCGACCACGCCGTTCATTCATGGCGGCGGGCCGATCATTCCGGGCGCGCTCTTTCCCTTCGTCTTCATCACGATCGCCTGCGGGGCGATTTCGGGCTTTCATTCGCTCGTGTCGTCCGGCACAACCTCGAAGATGATTCAACGCGAATCGCATGCGATGATCGGCTATGGCGCGATGCTCCTGGAGAGTTTTGTGGGGGTGATCGCCCTGATCGCGGCCACGCTCTTCATGCCCGGCGATTACTTTGCCATCAACACGCATCTTTCTCCTGATGCCATTGCGGCGCTGGGATTTCCCGTGGTCCATCTGCAGGAGTTATCCAGCCTGGTCGGGATCGACCTGGCCGGACGGCCCGGCGGCGCGGTCTCGTTGGCGGCCGGGATGGCCTCGATCTTCTCCTCCCTGCCCGGGATGAAAGGGTTGATGACCTACTGGTATCAGTTCGCGCTGCTGTTTGAAGCGTTGTTCATCCTCACCACGATCGACGCGGGGACGCGGATCGCCCGCTATCTGTTACAGGAAGCGGCCGGCGTGGTCGACAGCCGGTTTACGAACCTGAATTGGCGACCGGGCATTCTGCTCACCAGCGCCATCGTGGTCTTCGCCTGGGCGTATTTGATCTCGACCGGCAGTATCTCCACCATCTGGCCGATGTTCGGCGCGGCCAACCAGCTCCTGGGCACGCTGGCCTTGTGCATCGGCACGACCGTCCTGATCAAAATGGACAAGGCGCGCTATCTCTGGGTCACCGCCGTGCCGATGGTGTTTGTGGCCGTCATCACGCTGACCGGCAGCTATGAGTTGTTGGCGGCCTTTATCACACAGGGCCAATCGGCCAAGAGTTCGGGACAAGCGGTGAGCCTCTATCTGAACGCGGCGCTCATCGCGGTCGTTGCGGGGCTGGCGGTGATTATTCTGTGCGATGCGTGCTACAAATGGTATGGCTACCTGATCCAGAAGAAGCCCTACACCACCAGCGAGGTCGTCGTCATGGCCGGAGGCTCGGAGGATAATTTCGCCCCCGATGCCGGTCGCTCGTGTTGCTAGGAAAAACGAACCGCCAAAAAATCAGGAAGATGCTTCTTTCTTGGATTTCCCTTTGCTGATATTAACTCTGGCGCTATTGAACATGACGAGTTTTTCCCAAAGAATGTTTCCGTGACTGTCACAGAACCTTTCAGAGAACTGCTTAACAAACCGGTTGACCGCACGATCCCAGGCATCCTTAAAAACCGGTCTATGACCATCAGGATCATCTCGCATTAGTCGCACGAGTTTGAGATAAAAATCCTGATCGCCGGTTACACGCTCCCAAAAAGCTTGCCCTGCTAACTTGTAGTACCCTCGACTCCTAGTTGGTGGAGAATCAACGCGTCCGTACCCACAGCCCATAATAGGGATAAACTGTTTGCGAAGACTTTTAAGTGTCGCACGCAATGATCTTTCGATGGCCCTGAACTGTTCTGTCTGTTTGTCAACTTGACTAGAGTTGAAAGCATTTGGGCCAGACTTTAAAGAAATTGCTTGATACGAGTCCTCAGTCTCGATGATGAAATCTATCCCTTTGGCAGCACCGGTTTGTATCTGGGCAACAAGCTTGCAAATAGGCTCAAAAAATTCTTCGCCGAATATCCCCTCATCCGATGATGAGATGTGCGCAGCTAAAAGCTCGGTGATCATCTCGGGGGCATTCGTTATCCCGTTCGCCCTAAAGAGATACGGATTCTTTCTTTTTAACACTTTATCAAGATTTAAGCTTTCAAGGGCTGCTATCCGTCTCTCATAGAATCTTGCCAAACACTTCCTTATCAGTGCAGCAAGCTTATTAGCATCCATTGATCTTATTCTCCCATAGAACAGGATCCCAAAAAATTAATCCGGACCCTGCTGAATGTTTCAGCACAAGACTCGCTTAGATGCTTTTGGGCTGGTTGTGCGCGCTCTTTTATATTTGTTTGGCTTTTCAAGAAGAACCAGTTGATTAAAAGGCAATTGGGCCAAGCGCTTTTCAGATAACGTACAATATTCTTTTTTTTCTTCAATGCCTATAAAAGACCGCCCAAGTTTTTTTGCCGCAACCGCAGTGGTTCCAGAACCAATAAAAGGATCTAGCACAACATCATTCACCTTTGTAAAAAGGCGGATAAAAAACTTTGGCAGGTCCTCTGGAAATGCTGCACTGTGATTTTTATTGCCGCACTCTGTAGCCAAGTGAAGGACGTTGGTAGGATACGCATATTCTCGTCCTACCCAATTCGAAATTTTTTTACCGAACCCGCTTTCTACCCTGGAATTGTCTCTCAGTCTGTCTGTTGCACTCAAGTTGCGCAATCGGCTTTCCTTCCAATTGCCCATTGGAACCTTTACCGCATCCTGATACATTGCAAAATTTTTCTCTCTGGTAAAGTGCAAACACCGCTCCCACGCATCTCGAAACCGATTTGGCCATTTGCCGGGGTAGCAATTTTTCTTATGCCAAATATATTCCTCTGTCCATTTCCATCCTTGTTGTCGCATTTTCAAGATCAGTTCAAGAACATAGGTATGGCGCTCCCTATCCGCCACTTTTTCTTTAATATTCAAAACAAAAGATCCGGTCGGTTTTAATACTCTCTTCAGCTCCAATGAAATAGGCAAAAACCACTCTACGTACTTGTCGGGTCGAATGCCGCCATAGGTGTGTGAGCGGCTATCCGCATATGGTGGTGAAGTAACAATTAGATCAACAGATTCTGACTTGATTTTCGGGAGTATTTGACGGCAATCGCCATGAATGATTGAGTCATGCAGGTAGTCAAAACCCGAACCATTCATTTGTTGGTTTTTCATGCTGTTGGGTTAACCTTACGTTGGAGATGAAATATATACCAAATTCATATGACAAGCAAGACATCGATAAACACCGATCGACAACTAATACAAAAAGCTACTACTCTCTCCACAAGCATGGTTTCTCCTAAACCCAGATGTCCCAGATCGGATACGCATGTTTCTGATAGTAATGCACTTGCCTGGTGGATGACGCTCTGCGCCGGCTGGATGCTGGTCTGGTTGTATTGCAAGACCTGCCCCCCGGGCGTTCGCAAGCTAATTTTCTATAAGACCACGTTCGTCCGCATACTCAGCGATAATAGCATCGATGATTTCAATAAACGATGCCACTAGTTGAACTATTTGCTCTGTGATTTCTTTTATTCTTTCCAACTGATCCGAATTTGGCACACCTGCCAGCAATATTGCCATTATTAATTCAGCAGAAAATTTATAATGGATAGCGTCTCTTGTTCGTCCGATTTCAATAAGACCCTTACGGTCACTATCCATGGTGTCCAATGCCTTCTTAACATCTTTATGCAATACGTGCCCACCAACCGCATGACGAAGATTTTTGATAAGATCATGGGCCCGAGACAGGTCACATACAAACTTTTTGAATTCTCCCTGTAATTCAGATGGCCATTTCGATAGAGCCATTTTAAATATTTTTTCCTGCTGAAGTGTTTCAACCGCGCTACGAATCTCAAAAAGGGTGCCACTTAATTTTCTGAAAAAGTAAATTTTTCGCCAAATAGCCGAGTTGCCATCGAGCGCATCAATATCCTCAGCAATACTCGCTTGAAACTCTAGAAAAAGATCCTCTCTCAAAATGCAGAGCCGTGCGAATGGGATAGCGACGGGGTCATTCGGTGGAAACCACTTTCGAAGCCATATGTGACGCATATGAGCCTTCTTCATGATCCACCCAACTTGGAAAAAGTAACCATAAACAGAATACGTTGGATCGATCAAAGAAGCAACTCTGTTTGATCGCCAATCTTCATTGACATTGACACAGGAGACGTCTACTCTGTGGCAGATATGAGCAAGTCAAACCCGGCGCAACATACGACCGCTTTCGACTGGTGGGTGACGCTCTTTGCCGGCTGGATGCTGGTCGGGCTCTATATCGACGGCTGGGCGCACCGGCATATTCCGAATCTTGAAACCTTTTTCACGCCGTGGCATGGCATCCTCTATTCGGGCTTCTTCGGGATGGCGGGGTTTCTTGCGTTCGCCGTGTTGAGAAATTATGCCAAGGGCCGTCCCTGGCAAGAGGCCGTCCCGGCCGGCTATCCGTTCTCGCTCATCGGTCTGGCCATTTTCCTTGCCGGCGGCGTGGGCGATCTGATCTGGCACACGATCTTCGGCATCGAGGCCGACCTGGACGCGCTCTTGAGCCCGACCCATCTGTTGCTGGCCGTCGGCGGCACGCTAATGGGCGCCGGGCCGTTTCGGGCTGCGTGGCATCGGGCCGAACGCACATCGCCACACGGACTTTTTGATCTCCTGCCCATGCTCTTCTCACTGACCTTTGGCTGGTCGGTGCTGACCTTCTTTACCCAGTTTGCCCATTCGTTCGTCCATTCCTGGGCTGCCGGCTCCACGCCGCCCGATGGCGTCTTTTTCCGTCAGGCGCTGGAACTGGTCGGCATTCTGCTGCAGTCGGCGCTAATGATGGGGATCGTACTGCTGGCCGTCTGGCGCTGGATGCTCCCCTTCGGCAGCCTCACACTGATCCTCACGCTCAATGCCGCGTTGATGAGCATCCTGGAGCTACG
>JBGPUQ010000034.1:0-8584 GCA_041491185.1 Nitrospiria bacterium
CACCTCCCCAAAATCATCGCCCAGATGGCGGAGATCGGCGCCGCCACGCTTCCCATCACCTCGATGATCTCGCTCTTCATCGGCGGCGTGCTCTCGCTTCAGACCGGCTCCACCCTGGCCGATTTCGGCATTCAGGGGACGCTCGGCGGCATTGTGGGGGTCTCGATGGTCAAAGAGCTGGGGCCGGTGATGACCGCCATCCTCGTGACCGGACGGGTCGGTTCGGCGATGGCCGCGGAAATCGGCGCCATGAGCGTCTACCAGGAAATCGACGCGCTCAAAACGATGAACATCCAACCGGTCCGGTTTCTCGTCATGCCGCGCCTCTTCTCCACCGTGGTGGTGCTGCCCGTGCTGGTGATCTACGCCGACGTCGTCGGCTGGGTTGGTGGAGGGATCGTTTCGGCCATGAACCACCGGATCAACATTTCCTTCCGGCTCTTCATGCGCAACCTGACCGATACGGTCGATTTCGACGATGTCGTCAACGGTCTGATCAAGGCCATGGTCTTCGGAGTCATTATTGCGACCACCTGCTGCTACGTGGGGTTGCAAACGTCGGGCGGCCCGCGGGAGGTCGGTCAATCGGTGACGAAAGCCGTCGTCTTCTCGTTCATCCTGATTTTGATCTTCGATTACGTGGTCACCCGGATGCTGTTTCTCTAGGAGCGCGACATGGGCCTCTTCTCGTCACGCCGCAACCCGGAGCAGACTGCGTCGGCGGCCGCGGCGCACTATCAGGAGTCGACCCCGGTCGGCATCGAGATTCACGGCCTGACGAGGCGGTACGGCGACAAAAATGTCCTCGACGGGCTCGACCTGGTCGTCGCCCCGGGCGAGACGGTCGTGATCATCGGCGGCAGCGGCCAGGGCAAGAGCGTGCTCCTCCGTCACATCATCGGCCTGGAGGAGCCGGATGCCGGCACGCTGCTGGTCGGCGGGATCCCGAGCACCGACCCCCTCATGCGGGAACGCTACCGCGTGGCCATGATCTTCCAATCCTCCGCGCTCTTTAATTCGATGACCGTGGGGGAAAATATCAGCCTCTGGTTGACCGAACACCGGATCTTCCGTTCAGCCGCCGAGGTGGAGGCCGTCGTGCAGGACCGCCTCGCGATGGTCGGGTTGGAGGGCACCGCCTCGCTCATGCCGGCCACGCTCAGCGGAGGCATGAAAAAACGCGTCGCCATCGCCCGGGCGCTGGCGATGAATCCCGACCTCATCCTCTACGATGAGCCGACGTCGGAATTGGACCCGCTCGTCTCCGACACGATCAGCCGGGTGATCGTCGACCTCAAAAAACGGCTGCGCCTCACGTCGCTGATCGTCAGTCACGATCTCCGGATGGCGTTTGCGATCGCCGACCGGATCGCCATGATCCACGAGGGACGCATCATCGCCGAGGGCACGCCGGAGGCCATCCGGACCAATCCCAACCCCTTGCTCCAGCGATTCATCGCCCATCATAATCAGGATCGGTCGTGAGCCGTTTTGTAGTACAATGTGTACGAACGCACCACACAGAGCGGTCGAGTACGGGTTGCCACCACCGAGCATGAACCCTTCAGATCACAGACCATCACCGAAAGGGAGGAGACGGTGAAACACTCGGCGCAGGTCAAAGTGGGGTTGTTCTTCATTGTCGGAGTCGCCACCCTCCTCATCGTCTATGAGATGCTGGGCGGATTTAACTTCCTCTCCCCCGGCGCCGTGTATACGGCCACGTTTCGATCGGCCAACGGCCTTCGAGTCGGCGATCCGGTTCGACTCTCCGGGGTCGACGTCGGCACCATCACCGGACTCAGCATCGGCGAGAATGCGATCGACGTGTCGCTCCGCATCGAGCGCCGGACGGTCATCCGAACCGATTCGGTCGCCACCATCAAATCCGCCAGTCTGCTCGGCGCCAATTTCATCGACCTCAGTTTCGGATCGCCCGCCGCCGCGCCGTTGCCGCCGGGCAGCCGGATCAAGAGCCAGGAAGGCTCCGATCTGAACCAGCTGGTGGCCCAAGCGCAGGAGCTGGCCACCTCGCTCAATACCAACCAGCAGCGTTTTTTCAACCAACTGGGCAACATTCTGGGTGATGACAAAGGCGGTCTGAAGGACACGATGGGCAATCTCAACGGCCTGCTCGTCGATATTCGATCGGGCAAGGGCACGCTGGGCCAGCTGGCCACCGACGACCGTCTCTACGTCGAACTGAAGGGGAGTTTCGAGCACCTCAACACCATCTCCGAAAAGATGGCCCGTGGAGAAGGCACGCTCGGCAAGCTGGTGACTGATGACACGCTCTATACCCGCCTGACCCAGGCAACGGATAAACTCGCCGACATCACCCAGCGGATCTCGGCCGGTGAAGGGACGCTCGGCAAACTGGTCACTGACGATTCGCTGTTTGTGGAAACGAAGGAGCTGGCCACCAATCTCAACACGATCCTGAAAAAGGTGGAAAAAGGAGAGGGGACGCTCGGCAAGCTGGTCATGGATGACACGCTCTATAACTCGGCCACGGAAGCGCTGCACAAGCTGAGCAAGACGGCCGACACCGCGGAAGATCTGGCGCCGCTCAGCACCGCCATCTCCATCGGGTCGGTCCTCTTCTAACCGAACCGCCGATGTCTCAACCGGTCGCAATCCGTGGCGTGGGGCTGTGCCAGTCGTTCCGCCACTATCAGGTCCTGACGAATGTGTCGTTCGAGCTCGCCGCCGGCTCCTGCTACGCGCTCTTCGGCCCCAATGGGGCCGGCAAAACCACGCTGTTGAAAATTCTCGCCACGGCCCAGCGGCCGTCGGGCGGCCGGTTCGAAATCATGGGACGGGATGGGATCACCGACCGCGCGGCGGTTCGAGCGCTGCTCTTCCTCGTCGCCCACGGCTCGCACCTGTACGATGAATTAAACGCCGTGGAAAACATCCGGTTCGCCCTCGGGATGCGCGGCCTCACACCGACCGCCAGGGAGATCAAGCTCGCCCTCGACCGCGTCGGCATCGGCGCCTTCACCGATCTCAAGAGCCGCTATTTTTCGGTCGGGATGCGCAAACGGCTGGCCATCGCCAAAGCCCTGCTGGTCCGGCCCCGCGTCCTGCTGATGGATGAGGCATACGCCTCGCTCGACGAACACGGGATGAAGATGGTGAATCAGTTCATCCGGGAGGCACGACAGGCGGGCACGGCCGTCTTCATGACGACGCACGATCGGGCCAAGGTGGTGGACGTCGCCGATCGGGCCGGCGTCTTACGCCGGGGCGAACTGCACGAACTCACGGTTGGGGAGCTGACGGCGGCACATGAACTTTTTTAGGGTCATCGGCTGGATCATCTGGAAGGATCTGCTCAGCGAGCTGCGCAGCCGCGAAAACTTTTCCTCCATGCTCTTCTTCGCGCTGACCGTCATCTTCATCTTCAGTTTCAGCTTTTCGATGGACCGGGCGGCGATCAAAGAGCTGATCGCCGGCGTGATGTGGGTCGCGTTCGGATTCACGGGCATTATCGGATTAGGCAAGTCCTTCACGGTCGAACTGCAGAACGACTGTCTGGAATCCCTCCAGATCGATCCGATTTCCAAAGGGGCCGTCTATCTGGGCAAACTTATCGCCAACCTCCTCTTCATCTTAAGCGTGGAGCTGATGCTCCTGCCGCTCTTCGTGATCTTTTTCAATCTGGAGATTCTTGAAAAGCTTCCGTTGCTTCTGTTAATACTACTGGGGGGCACGTTGGGGTTGTCGGCCCTGGGCACGCTTTTTTCGGCGCTGACCGTGCAGATCCGGGCGCGGGAGGTCATGCTCCCGATTCTGTTGCTCCCGCTGGCCGTGCCGGTCTTCATCGGCGCAGTGGAGGCGACGCGGGCCGTGTTGAGCGGTGAACCCGCGGCCCTCTATCGACCGTGGCTGGAATTGCTGCTGGTGTTCGACTCGATCTTCGTCGTGGTGTCGTTTTGGGCCATCGAATTCATTCTGGATGTGTAAGTCGGGGGCCATTCCGGGTCCTCGTGTCGTTCCACAACGGCGTGGCGCAATAGCCACGGCACGATCACGGGTGTAACATGTCACGACTGATCATTTTCATGCGTCGATACCAGGGCTGGTTCGGGGCCGCGGGCGGCCTGTGCCTGGCTGTCGGCCTCTACCTCGGGCTGGTGACCTCCCCACCGGACTACTATCAGGGCGAAGTCGTCCGCATCATGTACGTGCACGTCCCCCTCGCTCATAGTGCGCTGCTCGCCTACGGCGTCCTGTTCGGCGCCAGTGTCTGGTATCTGTGGAAACGGGATCCGATCATCGACAACATGGCGCAGGCCGCGGCGGGCATCGGCGTGGCCTTCACGGCCGGGGCCCTGATCACCGGCTCGATCTGGGCCAAGCCGACCTGGAACACCTGGTGGACGTGGGACCCCCGTCTGGTCTCGTTCAGCGTGCTCCTGCTGATTCTGATCGGCTATCTCATGCTGCGCATGTTTATCGATGAGGAGGAGCGCCAGGCCCGGCTCGCGGCCGTCCTCGCCATTGTCGGCGGCATCGATCTGCCCATCGTCAAATTCTCCGTCGAATGGTGGCGCACCCTCCACCAGCCGCTCTCCGTATCGCCACGGGGCGTCAGTTATTCCACCGACATGCTGATACCGCTGCTGGTCACGGGAATCGGCGTCTCGCTGCTCTTTGTCTACATGCTCATGGTCCGGACGCAGCTGCTCTACCTGGGCCAGCTGCTGGAAGCAAAAAAGGGCCGCCTCCTGAGCCGGGTCCATCTGTGAGAGGTGCGGCGTGAAATGGTTGTACGTCCGCTGGGCGGGGATCGCGGTGGCGGGCATCGTGATCGCCCTGCTCGGCGCGGCGCGGTACGAAACGAAGGTCAAACCGATCACGCCGGAACAACTGCTGGGGGATCACCCGGCCGGAACCGTGCGGATGATCGGCCTGGTCCAGCCCGGAAGCCTGACGCTGGCGCCCGGCGCCGAGGCCTCATCCCCGATCACGGCCACGTTCGAACTGGTCGGTCAATCGGAACACCTCCCGGTTCGTTACACGGGTCCGGCAGAGGATAATCTTCGCGAACTGAAAACGTTGGTCGTCATCGGCCGGTTCGATCCAGCCAATCGGACGTTTGAGGCCGCAGAGATCGATCTTCTCCCCAATTACGGCTTTATCACGGCCGCCTATCTGGTCACGTTGCTGCCGTTGGGGCTCTTTCTCTTCGGCATGGAACGACGCGTCGCGTTGCTGTATACTTCAATCAAAGAAACCACGGTCTACCAACCGGAGGCAGGGGGCGTTGACCAAGGGTAAAAAAATCGGGCTGATCTTCAGCCTCGCCGTCGTCGTCGGGGGGCTCGCCTATCTCGCGGTGGGCAACTTCGGACAAAACCTGGTCTATTTTTTCACGCCGTCCGAGGTGATCGCGTTTTCCCCCGACTACTATGGGAAAAAGGTCCGCGTCGGCGGCCTGGTGGTCAAGCACAGCGTCAAGGTTATCCCGAACTCGCTGGAGATGACGTTCGACCTGACGGACGGGGCGGGCACGATCCCGGTGCACTTCTCCGGGATTCCCCCCGATCTGTTTAAAGAAGGACAGGGCGCCGTCGTCGAGGGCTACTGGGATGCCAACCGTCGGTTCCGGTCCGACATGATCATGGCCAAACATTCGGAAGACTACATGCCGATCAAGCTGAAGCGGGCCGGAGTCGAACTGCCCAAGAAGGATTTTCTCAAAACGCTCCGTCAACCGTAACCTGTTCAACCCTACTCTACTGCTGATTGCAATGCGTAAATCCGATGAGGGGAGCGGGGGGAGAGCCGGAATCTTCCCCCGACGACAATGACGTTTGATCTCATTGAACTCGGCCATGTGGCCGTCATCACGGCCCTGGCGCTCACGGTCGTCGGCATCGTCACCCCGATGATCGGGCTCAAAACCCGCAACCCCGCCTGGATCTACACCGCGCGGCAGGCCGTCACGCTGATTTTCGTGCTGCTGGCCGTCGGGATGGGCACCATGATCTATTCCTATCTCATCCGCGATTTTTCCGTGAAATACATCGCCGCCACCTCGAACAGCAAACTCCCCTTTTTCTACACCGTCGCGGCCCTGTGGGGAGGGCACGAAGGCTCGTTGCTCCTGTGGGTCTTCATCCTGTCCGCCTTTTGCACGACCGCCGTCTGGCTGCACTGGAGAACACAACCGGCGATCATCCCCTATCTGATCATGGTCGAGTCGACCCTGATGTTCGGCTTTTTGGCCTTGATTCTCTTTCTCTCCAATCCGTTTGAACGGCTGATTCCGGCGGCGCTGGACGGGAAAGACCTCAACCCGCTCCTGCAGGATCCGGCCATGGTCATGCACCCGCCCATGCTCTATATGGGCTATGTCGGTTTTTCGATCCCCTTTTCATTCGCCATGGCCTCCCTCTTTTCCGGTCGACTGGGGGAAGAATGGCTCAAGGTCACCCAGCGGTGGACGATGTTCGCCTGGATGTGTCTGACGACGGGCATCATGATGGGCGGCTACTGGGCCTATTACGAGCTGGGGTGGGGCGGCTACTGGGGATGGGATCCGGTCGAGAACGCCTCATTCATGCCGTGGCTGGTGGGCACCGCCTTTCTTCATTCCGCCATGGTCCAGGAAAAGCGGAAGATGTTCAAGGTGTGGAATCTCTTTCTGATCATCATCACCTTCTCCCTCTCCCTGATCGGAACGTTTCTAGTCCGAAGCGGCGTCCTCACGTCGGTGCATTCGTTCGCCACCGACCCCGCGCGGGGTCTCTATATCCTGCTGTTTCTCGGAACGGTGATGTCCATCGCCTTCGGCACGCTGATCGTCAGAGCGCCGACGCTCAAGAGCCAGATCCAGCTGGATTCCGTGGTCTCACGGGAATCGGTCTTTCTCTTCAACAATCTCTTCTTCCTCGTGGCCACCCTCACGGTCTTCTTGGGCACGCTCTATCCGCTCATCGTCGAAACCGTGAGCACCAACAAGGTCACGGTCGGACCGCCCTATTACAACGCCGTCTTCATGCCGGTGGCCCTCGGGTTGGTCTTCCTGATGGGCATCGGTCCGGAAATCGCCTGGCGCAAGGCCTCCCTCGAAAACCTGAAAAAGAATTTTCTGACGCCGCTGCTCATCGGCCTGGGCACGCTGGGCCTTGCGGCGCTGCTGGGAGTGCGTCGCCCGATCGCCTTGGGGGGGCTGGCCGTGGTCGGATTTGTCGCGTCGACCATTGCGCTCGATTTCGCCAAGCTGTCGCTCTTCTGGGCCAAGCGCAATCAGGTCAATTACCTGCTGGGGTTCTTCACGGCCTTTGCCAAAAACCAGCGGCACTGGGCCGGACTGTTCACCCATGTGGGCGTCCTGGTGCTGATCATCGGGGTCATCGCCTCGACGATTTACCAGACCGAAAAAGTGGTCCCGATGAGCGTCGGCGATGAGCTGCAGCTCAAGGACTACACGCTCAAGTTCACGGAACTCCGCAAGGTGACCGGCGCCAACTGGACCGCGCATGAAGGCGTGTTACGGGTCTTTCGCGGCGACCAGTTCATCACGGAATTACGTCCCCAGAAGCGGATCTACGACGTCTCGCTGACCCCGACGACGGAAGCCGCCATCTATACGATCAACACCGGACAGCTCTTTGTCACCATGCCCGAAGTCGATCCGGATCGGGTGATGATTCGGGCCCTGATCAATCCCCTGGTCCTCTGGGTCTGGGGCGGCGGCGCGATCATGGGCATCGGCGTCATGTTGAACATCTTTCGGCCTCGACGGGAAGGCGCATGAGCGAGCCGGAGCGATTCACCCCCCGGGCCTGGCACCTGATTCTGATCGTCCTCCTGGTCGCACTGTTCACGCTCTTTTATAAAGGACTGTGGGGCGATCCCAGCGCCATTCCCACCGTGCTGATCGGAACCCGGGCGCCGGATTTCACCGCCCCGGAGGTGATGGGCAGCGACATCCGCTCCCTGAACCAATTTCGGGACAAGGTGGTCATGGTCAATTTCTGGGCCTCGTGGTGCCAGGAGTGCCGTGTGGAACACGAAAACCTGCTGGCCCTTCACCAACAGTTTGGCAGCAACCCCGACTTCGTGATGCTGGGCATCGATTATCAGGACAAGCTTGACGACGCCAAAAAATATATTGAGGTCTATCGTGCGCCCTGGCTCAACATCCGAGATTTTGACGGCAAGATTTCGATCGACTACGGCGTCTACGGCGTTCCGGAAACCTTCATCATCGACCGGCAGGGCATCATTCGGCACAAACAGGTCGGCCCGATCGTGGGGCCGTCGTATGCCTATCTCCGGGAGCGGGTGCTGCCGGCCCTCCTCCGGGGGGCGGGCCCGTCGACCTCATGACACCCCGTCTCCTCATCGCGCTCCTGCTGCTGCTCATGGTCCCGTCGTGGGCCGCCGCCAGACCGGTCGACGAGTCGCCCCTGGATGACCAAATCCGGGAGATCGCAAAAACCCTTCGTTGCGCCATCTGCCAGACCGAAAACATCTGGGAGTCGCAATCGACGCTGGCCGCCCAGATGCGCGACGTCATCCGGGAAAAACTGCAGCAGGGAGAATCACCCGACGCCATCAAGGCCTA
>JBGPUQ010000035.1:0-8559 GCA_041491185.1 Nitrospiria bacterium
AAACGGATGGAGTCCTTCAATCGCGGCCAGCTGTTTCGCGGCCGCGGTCGCCTCATCACGGGTGGTAAACTTGCCGACCCGGACCCTGTAGGTCATCCCATCCGGCAACTTCGCCGACATGACATACGCCTCATGACCTTTCCGGGTGAGATCGGCCTTGAGTCGTTCGGCCTGAGGCTGTTCACGAAACGCGCCCACCTGCACCGTATAGTGAAGCTTGCCGTCCGCAACCGATGCCGTCGCGATGACGTGACCGGCTGGAGACGATGCATGCGCGGCGCTCTTCGGTGCTGAATGTTTGGCCGCTTTGGCGACGGGAGCCGCCGGCTTGGTTGGCGGCTCGGCCGGCGTCGATTTTGGCAACAACCCAACCGTGCCGGCCGGATCATGCGGCGGTTTCTTCAGCGTTTCGTAGAAGGTAAACTCGGAGGCCGGCGTTGAGTCTTCGGACGGAGCGGTTGGTGTCGTCGCCTCGGTGGACGGGTTGTCCGCCACCGTCGGCGCCGGGGGCTCGCCGATGGTGATCGCTCCCGGCGTGAGTGTGTCCTGCGATCCTTCGATCCCTGTCTGAGACAACGAGGTCTCATCGCCGTGATGCAACAGCAGATCCAACCCGACCAACAACCCGGCCACCGCCACCAGTCCGACCAGGATAAACGGTTTCAGCCCGGCAATCGGCGACCGCGAGAGTTTGGTGTGGGCTCCCATCCGATTCTCCTCCGATCGCTCATCAGACCGGCCGGCGGCGCCTTTGGGCTCTTCAGGGAACGATAACTTCTCCATGCGTCACACTCCTCCTCTGCGGATGAACATCGCATCACCGTAACTATAAAAGCGGTAACCCGATGCCGCCGCCGCCCGATAGGCCGCGAGCAGCCGTTCCCGCCCGGCAAACGCGCTCACGAGACAGAGCAACGACGATTTGGGCAGGTGAAAATTGGTGACCAGCGCATCCACGACCCCGAACCGGTAACCGGGAGTGATAAACAGGTCAGTCCATCCGCGATAGGGTTTCACACCCCCATCGGCCGTCACCGCGCTCTCCAACGCCCGCACTGTGCTCGTCCCGACGGCGATCACTCGACCACCTCGACGCCGCGTTGCCGCGATAGCGTCACTCACTGTCTGATCAATCTCCAGATATTCCGCCGCCATCCGGTGCTGCCCAATCTCCTCGCAGCGAATCGGTTGAAACGTGCCCACACCGATGTGCAGCGTCAGCTTCGCGATGGCAATCTTTCGCGCGTCAAGCCGTCGAAGCTGCGCGGCGGAAAAATGCAAGCCGGCCGTCGGCGCGGCGACCGAACCCGGCACGCCCGCATAGACCGTCTGATACCGACGGCGATCGAGACGATCCTCCGCCGCCGATCCCGATCGCGTGATATAGGGCGGCACCGGAATGTGCCCCACGCGCGCGAGCCACGACGCGAGATCGCCCTGGCCGTTGAGCCGCACCTGCCAGCGTCCCTCCCCCTCGGAGGCGACCACGTCGACGTGATGGCCGTCCGGGAAAGCAATCCGCTGTCCATCGCGCAACTGCCCCTTGGCCACGACCCGCCAGCAGTCGGCCGACGGCGGCATGGCGTGGAGAAAGAGCAGCTCGACCACCCCGCCCGTCGAGGCCTTCTTCCCGATCACCCGGGCCGGCCAGACCCTGGTCTGGTTCACCACCAGCAGATCATCGGGGGTCAACTCCTCCAACAGATCGGGAAATCGTCCATGACGCATCGCGCCGCTCTCCCGATCGAGGGTCAACAACCGCGAGCCACCCCGACGGGCCGGCGGCCGCTGGGCGATCAACGAGCGATCGAACGGATAGTCAAAGTCCGAGAGTTTCATGGCCACGTTCATGGAATCGTGTTGATCTCCGTTCCCGGATAATAGTGCGCCAGGATCGCCCGATAGGGCAGCCCCTCTTCCGCCTGCACCTTGGCGCCCCACTGGCATAATCCCACGCCATGGCCGGCCCCATGACCGATCAACCGCAACATCCCGCCCACCCAACTCAAATCAAACAACGTGCTGGGAAGAAATTTATAGCCCATTATACGACGGACCGTCTCACCATTCAATGTCAGTTCACCCTCTGAATGAATCAATCGGACCGTCTTGACCCGGCCGGTCACACTGTGTTGCCACGTCGAGATCGTGGCCACCGTCCCCACGTGATAGCCCGCCTGCCGGAGCTCCCGCTCAAACTGATCGACGGAAATCATCCGCTGCCAGTCGGCCGACGGCGAAGTAGCGCCGCTGGGACAGTCGACGCTCTGCAGATACGGCACCTCTTCATCCCACACGTCGCGATGGGATTCGGTGGCACCGAGGGAATTGGCGTGATAGAGCGCGTGGATCGGCTCGCCGTGAAACGTCAGCACTTCGCCGATCGTCGCGTCGACGGCGGCGGTCGCCCGCCCATCCTCCCCCTTCATTCCGTCATACGCCTGATCGAGAAACGAGCCGACCAGATCATACGGTTGATGGCGCCGCTGGCGCTGTTGATAGAGCGCATAGGTCCGGGCCAGCACCGCCTGCGCTTTGAGCGCCTCCGCCGGCCAGTCGGCCGGCATTTCCGCCGGCACCACGCCCCGCACATAGGCTTCGAGATCGATTTCGTTCACCACCAGAAACCCGGCGGGCGTCCATTCGATCACCGCCGCCCCACGGACCGGCATCGTATTGATCGACAACCGGTCGGCTGCGGTCACTTTGACGGCCGACGCAGAGAGTGGCAATCCGTTTGCGAGGAGTTTCGACCCCCGGTGCTTGATGATCAGCCGTGATTGGTCCACCGCCAACAATCGCTCTCCGGTCTGGCGTGAGACAATGATCGAAGAGCTGGCCGTGACGGTCACGACCGGCATCGCCTCAAAGAGGGCGACGCGAATCGTTTGAGCCTCGGCGGCAACAGTTGTTCCCAAGAGACCGCTCACGAGACTGATTACGAGACTGATGAAAACCAGTGCGTCGGCGCGGCGACTCATCGGCGGGAGAGAAACCACAAGATGGCCGAGATCAACAGACTCAACAACAGGCTGGTGGCAAGAGGGAAATACAACGTGAAGTTTTCCCGCTCAACAAGAATATCCCCCGGCAGCCGGCCCAGCCAGGGGATTTTCCCGGCGAACAGAAAAAGTCCGCCGATTACGATAAAAACGATTCCGAAGAGGATGAGGACTCGTCCCAATTCCTGCACCATGCGTCGTCATTGTACCGCAATGACTGATCGCGCACAAGGCGCGTCTGTCACCTGCCGTAATGGGCCATCAGCGTGGCTTTGGCCAGGGCATTCTGATTCAAATAGAACCCGACCATCGCGCCGCTGGCGTCTTCCTTGAGTGGTAACTGATCGACCTTGAGCGCGTAGACGGTAAAGATATAGCGATGGGGCTTGTTCCCCACCGGCGGACAGGGACCGCCGTAGCCCCGCTGGCCGAAATCGGTCATGCTTTGAATCGCGCCTTTCGGCGCTAACCCGCTCTCCGGCTTCCCCGCATTGGCGGGAAGCGTCATCACCGAAGGAGGAATATTGAAGATGAGCCAGTGCCACCAGCCGCTGCCCGTCGGCGCATCGGGATCATAGACCGTCACCGCAAAACTTTTGGTCTCCTTGGGCGCATTCTGCCATTGGAGTTCCGGAGAAACATTGCCGCCGGTGCAACCAAACCCGGAAAAGACCTGCTCGTTTCCGATCGTCCCCTTCTCTTTCACCACTGGACTGGTCACACGAAAATCCGCCGCATAAACTTGACCTGCCATGAGGACGAATACCATTGCCAACCAGAATCGAAACATTGTGATCTCCTTTCGTTGGATGAATCTGGAGAAGGATAGCTCGAACCCATCAAGAAATCAATCACCCCACGCGAACGCCGAAGCACCCTCGATCTCAACAACCTTGCTTTCTTTTAGAGGCGCTGTGATATAGTATACTGTACGGGGGCTTGGCGACTATGAGACTCAAAGTTGACCAGAAGAATGACGCCTTGTATTTCCGTCTCGACGAATCTGCAATAACCGAATCCGAAGAGGTTCAACCGGGCGTGATCCTGGACTATGATGCGAAGAGCAACGTCATCGGTATTGAGCTGTTAGGGGTGAGCAAGCGCGTCCCCGCAGAGATGCTCAAAAACCTGCAATTCGAAACTGCGTAAACGCAACAAGTCTTATGGCAAAGTTCAGTATCGATCTGGATGATCGACTAGTGGCAGCGGGCATGAAACTAACTGGATGTAAAACCAAAAATGAACTCGTCCGTTTGGCTCTGGAAGAACTGCTTGCCAGGAAAAACCGGAAAAAGATTCTGAAACTCGAAGGAAAAATCACCTGGGCAGGCAGCCTCGACCAGATGAGAACCAGTCGTGCATAATAGTACTCCGACCCCAATTCCCTTACAGCAGCTGACAATTGCGTACAAGACTTGCATTTGGCCGTGAAATCATCTATCGTGGGCGCGACATGACTGAAACAAAGGTGCTGTCGCTTGCTCTGAAGGTACTTGGCATCTACTGTGTGGTTCGTGCCATCGAAAACGTTACGATACTGGTTCAAAATCTTCTATCCACGACTGGCTTCATCAGTGTGGCGCTATTTCTGGCCTTTGCTTTCGTTCTCATCCGATATTCCGATGAACTCTCTAAGAAGCTTTTACTCTCTAGTGAATCAAGATCATCGGTGATCCAAGGCAACGAGACTCAATGGTACATCCTGACCATTGGATTAATAGGGATTATACTTTTGGTTCATACAGTGCCGTCGCTCATTTCCTCGCTGGTCATTGACTTGGGGATTGAGAGTAGTCGTCTTAGCGATTATATGAAAAAAGAATTGGTCCGACTGAAGTGGTTTGGAGTATTGCGAGACGTTCTTAAAATAATGTTCGGCCTCCTTTTGGTACTTGCGCCCCGGCGTATAGCACAGTATCTGTCTAACCAAAACAGGGGCGCCGCTGAGTAAGATAGTAGAAAAAGACAGCCTGCTCCAATTAATCCCGCCAGACACTCATAATCCAAAATCGGCCATGCTTTAGTCAGTTCCCAGTTAATTCCCCATCCCATCACCACGGAAGTGTCAGGGGCAGGCGAGAGCGGCCGTGAGTGAGAGGCGCAGGGCGTTCAAGGCCGCGGTTTCCGCCGAAGGCGGAAAGCCGAGGATGTCTGAAGTTGACCACTCGAAGCAAGGTGGTCAACGAGTTCCGCAAGGCAGCGCTAACGAGAACAATGGTACGCCGAAGCGTCCCGGCTGCGACGGCCTACCCCTGACCGTCCCCTCCTCTACCCCAACGACATCATCCGATCAATCGCCCGCCTGGCCTTCACCCTTATCTCCTCCGGCACGGCGACCACATACTGCATGTCTTCCAGCGACCAGAGGAGCTTCTCCAAATTATTGACCTTCATGTGGGCGCAGTCACACCATTGGCAGGCGGCAAACACTTTTTTGGTGGGATTTTCTTTTTGGATCCGATGCAGAATACCCGTCTCCGTCGCAATAATCACTTCCTCGGCGGGCGACGCCTTCACGGCGCGGCAGATGCCGGTGGTGCTCCCCACCTGATCGGCCATCGCGGTCACCTCCGACGTGCACTCCGGATGGGCGAAGACCTTGGCGTTGGGATGTTCCGCCTTCACCTGCAGCAGCTCGGCCGCCATGATCCGATAGTGGGTCGGGCAGTAGCCGTTGTAGAGAATCATCTTCCGCCCCGTCAGCTTCATCACATGCTGGCCCAGAAACTGATCGGGGATGAAGATGATCTCGCGATCTTTGGGGATCGACTCGACCACCCGCACCGCGTTGGAGGAGGTGCAGCAGATATCGCTCTCTGCTTTAATCGCCGCCGTCGTATTGACGTAGCAGACAACCACCGCTTTGGGGTGCAGCGCTTTGAGCGCGCGTAGTTGCTCCACCGTGATCATGTCCGACATCGAGCAGCCTGCATCGAGATCGGGGATCAACACCGTTTTGTCGGGACAGAGGATCGCGGCCGTCTCGGCCATGAAATGGACGCCGCAAAAGACGATCACGTCAAAGTTCGTCTTCGCCGCCTGCTGCGACAGCTCCAGCGAATCGCCGACGAAATCGGCCACATCCTGGATCTCGCTGACCTGGTAATTGTGCGAGAGGATGACGGCGTTCCGCTCGACCTTGAGCTTGCGTACCTTGTCGATCAATTCTTGATCCGTTGTAGTAATCACTTTACCCTTGCCCCTGGACCCTGGACCCTGGACCCTTTATCAGCTCTTCAGCTATTTGAATCGCATTGAGCGCCGCGCCCTTGCGCAGATTGTCCGAGACGACCCAGAGATTCAGCCCGTGCTCCACCGTGCGATCTTCCCGAACCCGACCGACATAGACGGCGTCGTGGCCGACCGCTTCCAGCGGCAGCGGATAGACCGCCCGCGCGGGATCATCCATCACCACGACGCCGGGCGCGGCGGCCAGCAACGCCCGCGCGTCGTTCGCGCTCAGCGGCCGCTCCGTTTCGATATTGATCGATTCGCTATGGCCGCGAAAGACCGGCACGCGAACGGTTGTGGCGGTGATCCGGATCGTCTGGTCGCCAAAAATCTTTCTCGTTTCATTCACCATCTTCAATTCTTCTTTGCTGTAGCCATCCGATTCAAAATCATCGATATGGGGCAGGCAGTTAAACGCGATCTGGTGGGGATAGACCTTCTCCTCCACCGGTTGAAAACTCAAGAGCGCCCGCGTCTGCTCGAGCAGCTCGTCCATCGCCTCCTTCCCCGTGCCGGAAACCGACTGAAACGTGGTGACCACGATCCGCCGAATTTGCGCCGCATCGTGCAGCGGCTTGAGCGCGACAACCATCTGGATCGTCGAGCAATTGGGGTTGGCGATTAATCCTCGATGGCGCTGGAGCGCCTCGGGGTTCACTTCCGGGACCACGAGGGGCACCGCCGGCTCCATCCGGAAGGCGCTGCTGTTATCGATCACCACCGCGCCCTTCTGCACGGCGACGGGAGCAAACCGGCGGCTCACATCGGCGCCGGCCGAAAAGAGCGCGATGTCGATGCCCGCCAATGACGCTTCGGTCAGCTCGCCCACGGCGACCTCCCGCCCGTGAAAGCTGACCTCCTCGCCGGCCGACCGCTCCGAGGCGAGCAATCGCAGCTCCTTCACCGGGAATTTGCGTTCCTCCAGAATCTCGACCATCTCCCGGCCGACGGCGCCCGTCGCCCCGACGACCGCAACGACATAGGATTCTTTTTTCTCAAGCGGCATGAGTCGCTCTCTCGATCTGCTTCACCACCAATTGTCCCATCGCCGCCGTCCCCACGAGTGTCGTACCCGGCGTGGCGATATCGGCCGTCCGGTAGCCGGCTTGCAGAACAGCATCCACCGCCCGTTCAACCGCCGAGGCCGCCGCCTCGTGCCCCAGCGTATAGCGCAGGAGCAACGCCGCCGAGAGGATGGTCGCCAGCGGATTGGCCTTGTCCTGCCCGGCGATATCAGGCGCGCTGCCATGGATCGGCTCGAACAAGCCTTTCCGGCCGGTTCCGCTCGACCCTTTCGCCGAACGCGACACGTCGCCGACGCTCGCCGACGGCAGCAGGCCGATCGATCCGACGATCTGAGCCGCCTCATCGCTCAGGATGTCCCCGAACATGTTGGTCGTCACGATCACGTCAAATTGCCGGGGATCTTTCACCAGTTGCATCGCGCAGTTGTCCACATAGATGTGACGCAGCGTGACATCCTGATAGTCTTTGTGCACGGTGGTCACCACCCGACGCCACAGCTCCGATGACTCCAGCACATTCGCTTTATCCACGGAGGTCACCAGTTTTCGCCGTTGCCTCGCGATCTCGAATGCGACGCGCGCGATCCGGTCGATTTCGACCGTGGTGTAGACCTCGGTGTTGACGCCGCGCTCCTGACCGTCGATTTTTTCGATCCCCTTGGGACGGCCGAAGTAGATGCCGCCCGTCAGCTCCCGGACCACCATGATATCGGTGCCCTCGACCACCTCCCGGCGTAGCGGGGAGGCCTCGACCAAAATGTTCGAGAGTTTCGCCGGCCGAAGATTGGCGTAGAGCCCCAACGCTTCGCGCAGTCCCAGCAACGCCCGCTCCGGCCGGATGGCATAATCCAACCCCTCCCATTTCGGGCCGCCGACGGCGCCCAGGAGCACCGCATCGCTTTTTTTCGCCACCGCCAGCGACTCCGGCGGCAGCGGCCGGCCGACCAGATCGATCGCCGTGCCGCCGATGGGCGCTTCATGAAACGTCAGCTCAATGCCGAACCGGCGGCCGACCGCCTCGAGCACGGCCACCGCCTGGGGAATAATTTCTTTTCCGATCCCGTCGCCGGGAAGAACAGCAATGTTGACCATGTCACCCAGAAGAGTCGTACGGGTTAAGGATTCTGCTTGTTCTCTGACGACAGCAGGCTGATCTTGCCCCGCTGCTGCCAGTAGGCCAGTTTGTTGAGCGCGTTGAGATAGGCCTTCGCCGAGGCGATGATGATATCGGTGTCGGCGCCCTGTCCCATCACCGTCCGCCCGTCCTCCTCGACGCGAACGGTGACTTCTCCCTGCGCATC
>JBGPUQ010000036.1:0-8536 GCA_041491185.1 Nitrospiria bacterium
CTGCAGTGATACCGGCTACCGGGGACGGATAGCCTTGTATGAGGTGATGCCGATCGGGGAGGAAATTCGTGAACTGATCCTGCAAGGGGTGTCGGCGGATGAGCTCAAAAAACGGGCGATCAGCCTGGGGATGCGGTCGCTCCGGATGAGCGGTCTGCAGAAAATCAAGGACGGCATGTCGACAATTGAGGAAGTGGTCAATACCACCTTTGCAGACTGAACGAAGGAGCAACCCATGGCAAACCTCGCCCAACTGCTGCAAACGATGATCGAGAAAGGAGCCTCGGATCTTCACATTACATCTGGGACTCCTCCTCAGATCCGGGTGGATGGTGATCTGGTGCCGCTCAACCACCCGCCGCTGGCGCCGGCGGAAACCAAACAGCTCATTTACAGTATCCTGACCGATAATCAGAAACACCGGTTTGAAGAGGAGAATGAACTCGATCTGTCGTTCGGGTTGAAGGGATTAAGCCGGTTTCGGGCCAACGTGTTTCAACAGCGAGGGGCGGTCGGGGCCGCCATCCGGGTCATTCCGTTTCGAATTTTGAGTTTTGAGGATCTGGGACTGCCCCCGGTGGTACAGGAGCTGGTCAAGAAGCCGCGCGGGCTGATTCTGGTGACGGGGCCGACCGGCAGCGGGAAGTCGACCACGTTGGCCTCCATGATCGATCGGATCAACAGCGAGCGACACAACCATATCATGACGATCGAGGATCCCATCGAGTACCTGCATCCGCACAAGAAGTCCGTGGTAAACCAGCGGGAAGTGAACCAGGACACGAAGAGTTTCAAGACGGCGCTCAAGTACATTCTCCGGCAGGACCCCGATGTCGTGCTGATCGGAGAGATGCGGGATCTGGAGACCGTTGAGGCCGCGCTGACGATCGCCGAAACCGGTCACCTGACGTTTGCCACGCTCCACACCAACAGCGCCGCCCAGACGATCAACCGGATCATCGATGTCTTCCCGCCGCACGCCCAGCCGCAGGTCAGGGCCCAGTTGTCGTTCGTCATGGAAGGGGTGATCTCACAAAATCTCCTGCCCAAGGCCACCGGACAGGGACGGGTGCTGTCGATGGAGATCATGATTCCGAACCCCGCCATCCGCAATTTGATTCGAGAGGATAAAGTGCATCAAATTTATTCAACGATGCAGACGGGACAGAACCAATTCGGCATGCAGACGATGAACCAATCGCTGGCCGAACTGTATCTGAAACGATTGATTACGCATGAAGAGGCCATCGGCCACTCCAGTTACCCCGACGAATTGATTTCGATGATTGAGCGCGGAGCGGTGAATGCCCCGTCGGCCGGACGGGGCGGGCCTGCGCGGGGAGTCCGCGCGGCCGCGGGATAATCCACCGCATCGTGTAAAGGAGGTTTGGACCATGGCAACATTTGCGTACGTGGGTCGGACGCGGCAGGGCGCGGTTCGTAAAGGCGAGGTCACGGCCAAGAGCCGTGATGAAGTGCTCGCGCTGCTGCGGAAGCAACAGATTCTTCCGACCTCGATCCAACAGAAAGCGAAAGGATTGTCGTTCTCGATGCCCCGCTTGTTCGGTGGGAGGGTCGGTGACCGGGATTTGGCGATCTTCACCCGCCAATTTTCCACCATGATCGACGCCGGGCTCCCGCTGGTGCAGTGTCTTGAGATCCTGTCGATGCAGACGGAGAACAAGGTGTTGGCCTCCGCCATCGGTCAGCTCCGGGCCGACGTGGAAGCCGGTTCAACCTACGCCGACGCGCTGAAGAAGCATCCGAAAGTGTTCGACGATCTCTATGTCAGCTTGGTCTCGGCCGGTGAGGCCGGCGGTATTTTGGATACCATTTTAAGCCGGTTGTCCAAGCATATCGAAAAGACGATGGGGCTCAAGAAGAAGATCAAAGCGGCCATGGTCTATCCAAGCGTGATCGTTGCGGTTGCCGTGATCGTGGTCTCGGTATTGCTGGTCTGGGTGATTCCGATTTTTGCCCAGATGTTCAACGATTTCGGCGGCACACTCCCGATGTTGACCCAGATCGTCATTACCATGAGTAATTTCATGAAAAATAACATCGTCTTGTTCGTCATTGCGGCCGTGGGAGGCGTGGTCGGCATCAAAAAGTGGTATGGGATGCCGAGTGGCCGGGAGGTCATCGATCGGTTCATGTTGCAGGTTCCCGTCGTGGGCGATCTCATCCGGAAGGCGGCGGTGGCCAAATTCACCCGGACACTCGGGACGCTGATCAGCAGCGGTGTGCCGATTCTCGATGGGTTGGCGATCGTCTCCAAAACCGCCGGCAACGTGGTGATTGAAAAAGCGATCATGACGGCCCGGCAGAGTATCAGCGAAGGGAAAACGGTGTCGGAGCCGCTGGGCGCATCGAAGGTGTTTCCCCCCATGGTGGTGCAGATGATCGCCGTTGGTGAGACGACCGGCGCGCTCGACGCCATGCTGGCGAAAATCGCCGATTTTTACGATGACGAGGTCGATAACGGTGTGGCGACATTAACGTCATTGCTCGAGCCCGCGCTCATGGTGTTTCTGGGTGTGGTCATCGGTTTCATCGTGATCGCGATGTATCTGCCGATCTTCAAGATGGCCGCTGCGATTGGCTGAGTCCGCGATGCCGAACCGGCTCGCCGAAGAGTCCGCCCGCGAGCTTCAGCGCAAACTCAAATGGCTCATGGGGCTCCGTGTCCTGGTGGTCACGGTGTTGCTGGGCAGTTCCATCCTCTTTGCCATCGGCTATGGGGGCCGTCATCCGACGGTCCCCATTTTTTATCTGCTCATCGGCGCGACCTACCTCCTGACCATTCTGTACAGTCTGGCGTTGTCGGAGCTGTCAACGATCCGGCTGCAGGCGGGGCTGCAGCTGGTCGGCGATGTGTTGCTGGAGACCGCGCTGGTCCTTGGAACCGGCGGGTCGGAGAGCCCGTTTCACCTGCTCTACGTCATCTCGATCATCGCCGCCGGGATGATGCTGGGATGGGTGGGGAGCATTTGGACGGCGACGAGCGCCTCGCTGCTCTACGGTGTGATCCTTGCGGGGGGCGCTGAGGGGTGGCTCGGTTTGACCAGCGGCGATCCCCGGCCATTTGGGCAGCAGCTCTATCTCTTTTTCTATAATATCGCGGCCTTCTTCGCCGTGGCGCTGTTGAGCAGTTCCCTGACGAGCCGGTTGCATCGGTTGGGACGGCAACTGGAACGGCAGACCGCCGGTCTTGAACATCTGCAGCGCTTTCATCACTATATCGTGCAGAGCGTCGGCAGCGGATTGGTGACCACGGATCTGTCCTGGAAGTTCACGTCAATTAATCGAGCCGGGTCCGAGATCCTGGGCTACCCGAACGATGCCCTCTGCGGCCGGATGTGGTGGGACATCTTTGATACGCCGCAGATCCGGCCCTACTATGAGGATCCTCGCCGTATCGTGGCGTCCCAGCGATTCGACATCAAGACCGTCCATCAAAACGGCGGCGAGCTCTGCATCGGATTGACGCTTTCACTGCTGCGTGACGAGCAGGGTGAGGTCAGCGGCATCCTCGGGATTTTTCAGGATCTCACGCAGGTGCAGCGATTGGAAGAGGAGATGCGGCGGAAGGAGCAGCTGGCGGTTGTCGGGGCGATGGCGGCGGGGATGGCCCATGAGATCAGAAACCCGTTGGCCTCGTTGAGCGGCGTCATGCAGGTGCTGCGCACGGAATTGATGCCGAAGGGAGAGCATCGCAAACTGATGGATATCGCGTTGCGTGAGATGGACCGATTGGATTCGATCATCGCCGCCTTCCTGACCTCGACCCGGCCCGTGGAACTCCAGCTCTCGCGCTGCAATCTGGTGACGCTGCTTGAGGAGACGGTGAAACTGCTGTACAATCACAGCGATTATCGTCGGTCGATCACGACGGAGCTCAGGGCCGATGAGCCGGAGGTGTGGCTGACGGCCGACCCGGACCAGCTCCGGCAGGTGATCTGGAACTTGTTGTTAAATGCGGTGCAGGCGATGGTCGATGGGGGAGTGCTGACGGTCCGGGTCGTCCGCCGTCTCGCCGAGGGCAGCGTGGAGGTTCGCATTCAGGATACCGGAAAAGGCATCAAGCCGGAGCATCTCCGTCAGATCTTCACGCCGTTTTTTACGACGAGGCACGGCGGATCGGGACTGGGTCTGTCCATCGTCCATCGGATCATCGAGGCCCATCACGGTCGTCTCCTGGTGGAGAGCCGTGAAGGACAGGGGACGATCGTCACGCTCTCGCTGCCGTTGAGCGTGCCGGTTGCGACGGCGGCGGTGTCTCGATGAACAAACTGCTGATCGTCGATGATGAAAAAAGCATGCGCGAGTTTCTGGCGATCGTCCTCCGCAAGGAAGGCTACTATGTCTCCACGGCCGCCGATGGAGAGACGGCGTTGCACCTGATCGAGCACGACATCTTCGACCTGGTGATGAGCGATATGAAGATGCCCGGCCTTGACGGGCTGGCGTTGCTCAAGGCCATCAAGCAGATTTCTCCCAGGACCATTGTGCTGATGATCACCGCGTTCGCCTCGACCGAAAGCGCGGTGGACGCGATGCGGGCGGGGGCCTATGATTACCTGACCAAGCCGTTTCAAATCGACGAGGTCAAGCTGCTGCTCCGCAAGGCGCTGGACCACCGCGCGCTGGAGGAGGAAAATCGGCGACTGAAGGAGCAATTTCATCAGCTGGAGGGGTTCGAGCAGATCATTGGTCAAAGCGCCATCATGCGGCGTGTGCTGGAACTCATCCAGAAGGTCGCCGACAGCAATAGCAACATCCTGATCTTTGGAGAAAGCGGAACCGGCAAGGAGTTGGTGGCGCGGGCGCTCCACCTCCATAGCAAGCGTTGTGAGAAGCCGTTTGTCACGATCAACTGCAGCGCGTTGCCGGAGTCGTTACTGGAAAGCGAGCTGTTCGGCCACATGAAGGGGGCCTTTACCGGCGCCATCTCGAATAAAGAGGGGTTGTTCGAAGTGGCGGATGAAGGGACCATTTTTCTGGATGAGATTGGGGATACGTCGCCGGCGATTCAGGTCAAACTGCTTCGGGTGCTCCAGGAAAAGGAATTCCGTCGCATCGGCGATACCAAGGACATCCGGGTCGATGTGCGGGTGATCGCGGCGACCAATAAGGATCTGGAGCGGGCGATTGCGGACGGGAGTTTTCGGGAAGATCTCTACTACCGGCTGGATGTGATCCCGATTCACCTGCCCCCGCTGAGGGATCGACGGGACGATATCCCGATGTTGGTGGAACATTTTGTGAAAAAATTCGGGCGCACGGCGGCGACCCCGGTCACCGGCCTGGCGCCCGGCGCGCTTCAGCTCTTGACGAACCACGAATGGCGTGGCAATGTGCGGGAGCTGGAGCACCTGATCGAGCGCGCCGTCGCGTTGTCGACCGGTCCGCTGCTGACGACGGAATTGCTGAGCGAATGTCTCCAGCGACCGGACTCCTCCAGCTCCCGTTCCGACCCGGGGGAGTTGCCGCCCGAGGGCATCGACCTGGAAGGGCTGGTCGGGCGGATCGAGCGGGATCTGCTGCTCAAGGCGCTTGAGCGAAGCGGGGGCGTGAAAAAGGGGGCGGCGCAACTGTTGGGGCTCAATTTTCGATCGTTTCGATACCGGCTGGAAAAGTATGGAATCAAAAAAGGGCGGGATGAAGAGGGCTGACCGTGCGACGCATTCATTGTCTCCGACGACCGTGACATGATAGGGGGGGCGGCGTTTGCGGTCTCCGCGCCCGCGAAAGTCAATCTGGTGTTGCGCGTCGGTCCCACAGACGCCGACGGGTACCACCACGTATTTTCCATCGTTCAGCAGATCTCCCTGGTTGATCGCCTCAGAGTTTTTCCCCGCCGCCGTGGCGTCCGATTCGCCTGCGATGCGTCATCCGTTCCGTCCGGTCGAGCCAATCTGGTGGTGCAGGCGGCCGAACGACTGCAGCGCGCGGCCGGGGTCGCCTGCGGAGCGACCGTGGAGTTGGAGAAACGGATCCCGGTCGGCGCCGGTCTGGGCGGTGGCAGCAGCGATGCGGCGGCCGTGGTGTTGGCGCTGAACCGTCTGTGGGGGTTGGGGTGGTCTCGTCGCCGGCTGTCGGCGGCCATCGCGCCGCTCGGCAGTGATATCGCCCTGTTTTTTACCGACCCGCTCGCCGTCGTTGAGGGCCAGGGCGAACAGGCCCGCCCGCTATCGGACACGTCCGTTTCCTCGCCCGTGACCATTCCCTGGGTGTTCGTGGTCGTCTATCCCGGAATGGCGACGTCAACCGCCTGGGCCTATCGATCGTTGGATCGCTGGCGTCACGCGAGGCGACGCCGCTCGACGTTGACCGGCCCGCCCCGCCCGTTCCCATTGACAGTCAGAGAGCGGGAGATTATAATTTCCCGTTTTCAGCGAATCATCCGGACGCCGACACCGGGACCTGTTCTGCAGAATGATTTTCAAGAGACGATCCAGGCGGCCCGCCCGGTGCTCCGGGAAGTGGACGGGCTCCTGACGCGGTCCGGCGCGGCGGGTGTCCTGATGTCCGGGAGCGGCTCCGCCGTGTTCGGTCTCTTCGCGACACTGCGAAGCGCTCAACAGGCGGCTGAAGGGCTTCGCCGGATGAAGCCGGGGTGGGGCGTGTGGGTGGCGCGGCCGCTGCGGCAATGTCCGGCGGTGAGAGCCATTCCGGTCGAGACGCGGTAGTCTTGACCGTCGGGAGCGGGGTTCACCTCATTCGGAGGTCGTCCAATCGGTAGGACGTCAGCCTTTGGAGCTGAAGATCGGGGTTCGATCCCCTGCCTCCGAACCATGGGTCGGCTGTGATAATGTGTGTCGGGAATACAGAGAGGCGAGACGTATGAGTCGTGAGTTGCGATTATTCGCGGGAAATTCAAATCGCGCCCTGGCGGAGGAGATCAGCCAGGAGCTGAAACTGCCGATGGGGCAAGCGGTGGTCTCCCGGTTCAGTGATGGGGAGATCCGGGTCAAATTGGAGGAGAATGTGCGGGGCATGGATGTCTTTGTCCTGCAATCCGCCTCCGATCCGGTCAACACGCACATCATGGAGCTCTTGATCATGATCGATGCGCTCCGGCGGTCATCGGCGCAGCGGATCAGCGCGGTGATTCCGTACTACGGGTACGCCCGTCAGGATCGAAAGGACCAGCCCCGGGTGCCGATTACCGCAAAACTGGTGGCCGATCTGATCGCCACGGCGGGCACGCACCGGGTGTTGACCGTGGATCTGCATGCGGGACAGATTCAGGGTTTCTTCAACATTCCGGTCGATCATTTGTTTGCGACGCCGGTCCTCCTGGATTATTTCCGCCAGTCGAACCTGCGGGATCCGGTGGTGGTCTCGCCGGATGCGGGCGGCGTCGAACGGGCCCGGGCCTTTGCGAAGCGGCTGCGGGCGAGCCTGGCCATCATCGATAAGCGGCGGGAAGGGCCGAACGAAACCAAACTCATGAATATTATCGGCGAGGTGACGAAGCGCGACGTCATCATTCTCGATGACATGATCGATACGGCGGGGACCATCGCGCAGGGCGCCGCGGCGCTTCGGAAAAAAGGCGCGCTCCGGATCGTGGCCTGCTGCACCCATGCCGTCCTCTCCGGTCCGGCGATCGATCGGTTGAATGCGTCGCCGTTGGACGAGGTGGTGGTGACGAATACCGTGCCGATCAACGGCAAGGATCAAGCGTGCAGCAAACTGAAAGTCCTGAGCGTCGCCCCCCTGTTGGCGGAGGCGATTAAACGCATCCATGAAGAACGATCGGTCAGTTCGCTCTTTGTGTAAGCATCACAGACGGCAGAAACGAGAGGAAGACCATGCAACGGGTTGAATTGGACGTCAATATCAGACACGAGGCGGGGAAAGGGGTGGCCCGTCAACTGCGCCGTCACGGATTGCTCCCCGGCGTGCTGTATCGTCAAGGGACGTCGGTCTTGTTGAGCATTGAGGAGAAGGCGCTGTCGAAGTTGTTGCAGACCGGGGCCGGGGAGAATGCCCTGATCACGCTCAAAATCAAGGAGCCGGAGCAGGGGCAGCCGCAGAGCTGTGTGACGATCATTCGGGAACATCAGCGGGACCCGATCACCGACCGGTTGCTGCATGTGGACCTCTTTGAAATTTCATTGGACAAGCCGTTGCGCGTGGCGGTGAAGATCGACGTGATCGGCGAGATGTCGGTGGGGGTGAAGGAAGGCGGGGTGTTGCAACATCATCTCCGCGAGATCGAGGTGGAATGTCTGCCGTTGGCGATTCCCGAGTCGTTCCGGGTGGATGCCTCGTCCCTTCAGATCGGTCAGGCCATTTATGTCCGGGACCTGGTGGTGGACAGCGCGGTTCGGCTGTTGACCCCACCCGACCAGACCGTGATCTCGGTTGTGGCCCCGATGTCCGAAGCCAAGCTGGAGGAGTTGTTGACGGCGACCGCGAAGGAGACGAAGGAGCCGGAGTTGCTGAAGAAGGAGATCAAGGAGGGAGAAGAGGGCGCGGAGGGCGAGGCCGCCGCGAAACCTGCCGCCGGGAAAGAGGAAAAAGA
>JBGPUQ010000037.1:0-8454 GCA_041491185.1 Nitrospiria bacterium
CGCGCGCCGGTCCGTCTCCGGCAGGAGCGCGGTAAACTCCTCCCCGCCGTAGCGGGAGACGGTATCGATCTCCCGAAAGGTCGTGGAGAGAATTTTCCCCAGTTCGCTCAGAACGGCGTCGCCCGTCTGGTGGCCGTAGGTATCATTGATCGCCTTGAAATGATCGATGTCGATCAGCAGACAGGTGAGCGGAACTTTGTACCGGTGGCACCGGTGAAATTCCTTCTGCATCGCCTCCTGAAACCGGCGCCGGTTGTAGAGCCCCGTCAGGGAGTCGGTGATCGCCATCTGTTCCACCTTGTGGAGCAACTCTTCCAGCTGGAGGTTCTTGCTGCGCAGCTCTTCCTGGATGTTGCGCGTCCGCAGGCAGGCGTAGATCCGGGCATTGAGCTCGTCCCAGACGAACGGTTTGGGCAGATAATCATCCGCGCCGGTGTGCAGCCCCGTCACCCGGTCGCCCACCTCGCCCTTGATCGTCAGCATGATGACGGGGGTGCCCCGTCCCTGCATCTTGATCCAGCGGCAGACTTCGTGGCCGTCGATATCGGGGAGCACCACATCGAGGATGACCAGATCGGGCGACTCGGTCCCGACCATCTTGAGCCCGCTGACACCGTCACTGGCCAGGAAAATTTCGTAGCCCATCGCTTCAAGCTGGGTTTTGATTTCGTCGGCCTGCGTCCGGCTATCCTCGATGACGAGGATGCGGGCTTTGGCTTTTTTTCGCTTGGACATGGGAGTGGTTTGAGCTGTGTACTGATCTAATTGAAGCACAGAACAGAAAGATGTCAAGAACGGGAGGGGGCGGTCAGGGGCAGGCTCTCGCGGCCGGACGCTTCGGCGCACCACGAGCCTCATTTGCGCTGCCTGCGGAACTTGTTGACCAGTGTCCTGACAGACTGGTCACCTTCGGACATCCTCGGCTTTCCGCCGACGGCGGAAACCGCGTTCTGACTTCCCTGCGCCTCTCGCTCAGGCCGCTCCAGCCCGCCCCTGACCGCTTGGAGGAGGGAGATAAGACTGCGTTACGAACACCCGCTGGTGCTGCCGCAGTTCAAGCACTTATAGCAGGTGCCGTTGCGCACCATGAGGCCGCCGCACAGATCGCAGGGCGGCGCGTCGCCGAAGAGATCCTTGGAGCCCTGCGGCATTGACGACGGCAGCGCGAAGATAAACGATTCGGCCGAGTGCTCCGAGATCAGCTCCGCCATCGGCAGACTCCCGCCGGCGATTCTCGGCGCCTGAGCGGGAATGGGCGATGCCACCGCGCCGCCATTGGCGTGGCCGTTGCCGTGGCCAGGGTCGTTGGCGGCCTTGGCCGGCGGCGCCTCAAGATTGATCCCGACATCGCGCAGCTGCTCGGGCGCCAGGAATTTCAGCGCCAGCCAGCGGAAGATATAATCAATGACCGACTTCGCAATTTTGATCTGGGGATGCTTGGTAAAACCCGCCGGCTCAAACCGCATGTGGGCAAACTTGAAGACCAGATCGGTCAACGGGACGCCATACTGCAACGCCAGGGAAATGGCCGTCGCAAAGGCATCCATCAGGCCGGAGATCGTGCTCCCTTCCTTCGCCACCACGATGAAGATTTCGCCGGGCGATCCGTCGTCATAGAGGCCGACGGTCAGATAGCCCTCGTGGCCATCGATGCTGAATTTATGGGTGATCGCCCGCCGCTCATCAGGCAGCCGCCGCCGCAGGGGACGGTACTCGACTGATACACCTGCCTGTCCGGCAGGGGGGCCGGCCGGCTCGCCCTTCTCCGCGTCCTGGCTGACCGAGAGCGGTTGGGACGATTTCGAGCCGTCGCGATAGAGCGCGACGGCTTTGAGTCCCATCCGCCATCCCTCGACGTAGATCCGCTCGATGTCGGCGATGGTCGCCTCTTTGGGCAGGTTCACGGTCTTCGAGATCGCGCCGGAAATGAACGGCTGCACCGCGGCCATCATCCGGACGTGGCCCATCGGGGCGATGAAGCGCGTGCCATACCGGCCGCATTTGTTGGCGCAATCGAAGACCGGCAGATGTTCGGGTTTGAGCTCCGGCGCGCCCTCCAGGGTCATCCGGCCGCAGATCACGTCGCCCGCCTGCTGGATCTGCGCCGCCGTAAAGCCCAGCGCTTTGAGCACGGAGAAACCGGGCGTCGCCAATTGCGCCCGCGTCACGCCGCAGGCATGGAGCGACGCGTCGCTCAGCGTCGCCACGGTGAAGCCATGCTCCAGCTCGAAGACGCTCGGCAATTGCTGCTCGATCTTGGCCAGATCGTTGGCCGTCAGCCCCCGGGTGGTCAGCGATTCGGTGTTGATGGCCGGCGAGCCGTTGAGCGTGCCGGTGCCGCAGGCGTAGGCGATCATCGCCTCAACCTGTGGGGTCGAGTAACCGAGTTTGCGGAGCGCGCGGTGGACCGACTGGTTGACGATCTTGAAGTAGCCGCCGCCGGCCAGTTTTTTGAATTTCACCAGGGCGAAATCTGGCTCGATGCCGGTCGTGTCGCAATCCATCAGGAGGCCAATCGTGCCGGTCGGCGCCAGCACCGTCGACTGGGCGTTGCGATAGCCGAACCGCTCGCCCAGTTCCAGGGCCTGATCCCACTCCTCGCGCGCCGCCTGCAGCAGGTCGGCCGGACAGGCGCGCGGCGCGATGGCATAGGCCGCCGCCCGGTGTTTCTCGATCACCCGCAGCATGGACGATCGGTTGTTGGCAAAACCCGGAAACGGCCCTTTGCTCTGCGCGATCTGGGCCGACGTCCGGTAGGCCGCCCCGCACATGATGGCGGTGATGGCGCCGGCCGTCGCAAAGGCCGCCTCGCTGTCGTAGGGAATGCCGTTGACCATGAGCAGCGTCCCGAGATTGGCGTACCCCAGCCCCAGCGGCCGGTAGTCGTGGCTGTTCTGGCCGATCTGCTGCGTCGGGTAGGAGGAAAAATCGACCAGGATTTCCTGGGCCAGGATCATCACCCGGCAGGCGTGGCGGAACCCCTCGATGTCGAAGCGGCCCTCCTCATCGAGAAATTTGACCAGATTGATCGAGGAGAGGTTGCACGCGCTGTCGTCGAGAAACATATACTCGCTGCAGGGATTCGAGGCGTGAATCCGGTCGGTGTCGGCGCAGGTATGCCATTCGTTGATCGTCGTGTCGTACTGCAGGCCGGGGTCGGCGCAATGCCAGGCGGCCTCGCAGATCCGCCCGAAGAGATCCCGCGCCGGAAAGGTCTCCCACGGCTCGCCCGTCGTCCGCAGCCGGGTCTGCCACGTGCCGCCGTTGAGGACGGCGCGCATGAACTCGTCGGTCACGCGGATGGAGTTGTTGGAATTTTGCCCGAAGACCGATCGGTAGGCCTCTCCGTTGAAATCGGCCTCGTAGCCGGCCGCGATCAGCGCCTTGGCCTTCTTCTCCTCCCGCATCTTCCAATCGATGAAGTCCGTGATCTCGGGGTGGTCCACATCAAGGCAGACCATCTTGGCCGCCCGACGCGTGGTCCCGCCCGATTTGGTCGATCCGGCCGCCCGGTCGAAGACCTCCAAAAACGACATCAGCCCGGACGAGGTGCCGCCGCCCGACAGCTTTTCCTGCCGGCCCCGGAGCCTGGAAAAATTCGTCCCGCTCCCGGAGCCGTACTTGAAGATCCTCGCCTCGCTCTTGACCAGGTTATAAATCGACATCAAATCATCGCTGACCGATTGAATGAAGCAGGCGGAGGATTGCGGGTGTTGATAGGCGTTCTCAGCCTCGACCACGCGGTCGCTCTTGGGATCCCAGTACCAGTTGCCGCCGCTGCCGGTAATTCCGTAGCAATGGAACAGTCCGCAATTAAACCAGACGGGGGAGTTGAACGCGGCCCGCTGATGGAGCAGCAGCAGGGTCAACTCCGCCTCAAAGGCCTCCGTGTCTTCCGGCGTCGAAAAATAGCCCCCCAGCTCTTCGCCGGCCTCCCGAATGGTCCGGGCCACGCGGGTGATCAACTGCTTCGCGCTGGTCTCGCAGCCGCTCCCCGGGACGCCGGCCTTGCGCAGATATTTGGACGCCATGATGTCGGTGGCCAATTGCGACCAGCCTGACGGCACCTCCACCTGCGGCGTTTCAAAGATCACCTTGCCCTTTTCATCCGTGATCACCGACCGCCGCTCCTCCCACGTCGTCTCTTCGTACGGATGATGATCCGGGCGGGTCCAGCGGCGGGGCACGGTCAGTCCCGCCGACGTTCCTGTCTCCTGACGCGTCGGCACAGCTTCCTGAACCTCACGTTCAGCCGCGGCAGCCCGTTCGGCTGACGACACGGATTCACCCTGAACGGGTTCACCGTGAAGAACCATCGGGGACGATTCAGGTGGCGTACTCATCGGTGGCAATCCTCCTTGTGTTTCATCAGTCACGCGGTTAGTCATCCTACGTACCGGCCATCCGATCGGCCACCAGAGTTGGCGGAGCTGGCGCTGCTCAGCACTTCCGGTCGAAGCTCGATCACCCCACGCGCCGTGACCATGCCGATCGATTCGCCGCCGGGCGCTTTCACGACGCCGCCGGACCAGCCGGGCGGCTCGGCCACACCGACCGCACGATCGTGATCGGACAGACGGCGATCAGCGGTAAACGGCTGCAACCATCCCAGCCGTTCGCCGTCACGCCAGAAGAGGTCATCCCCGACAAGGAAGGCAACCCAGCGGCCATCAGCACTATAGAGGTGACGACTATAGGTGAGATTCTGGGCCATGGACCAACATCCCTACGATCAGCTTACCGAACAACACGTCAGAGGTGCTGCCGGAGCGGCAACCAGCCTCTCTCAGTTCAGAATCCGGCATCGCATTTCACCAGAATCTGGCCTGAATCTGGGCCTTCATCTGGCGAAAAACCGGCGCCATTGCGGCAGTTTTAATTAGTTTCTCTTTGTACGCCAGATTGGGAATGAAGTCAAGGAAAAAATACAAGATCTAGTCAGAGACAGCTTGATCATCACAAGATATTGTTGATTTCCGGTGAAGATGCTGTTGATAACCGGATGATAAATCGATGGCAATTCTCCGTATCTGATCTGGCGGAAACACGATCGCGGTGGATGGACGACCTCACGCCGGGGAGCGGACCCAGAGCAGTTTCGGGACCAGCCCGCCGCGTTGGAACTGTATCGTCACCGTGCTCCGAATGCCGTTCACCGCGCCTTCCGCCTCGATCGTAAAGAACTGGCTGATCACGCCGACGCCGGTCCGCTCTGGGCCGGTAAGGGCTCCTCCCAGAACGGGTGTGATCTCGGTCCCATCGATCGGCCGCTCCGCCACCAGCCGTTCGATCAGATCGGGCGTCATCCCATCGGAGAGCGCGCCGAGCACCAGCGGGTCGGCCGTGTTCAGGTTGATGCTCGACGTGAGCACTGTGGTCAGATGGGGCGCCAGCCGCTGATAAATCTCTTCGGTCATCCCTTTGACCAGCCGCAATTCATCGAGACTGTCGATCGGGAGGCTGTGGGCGCGATAGGGCGTCGGTAACGACTCGTAATAACTATTTTCCGCGCCGGCGACATTGGCGTTGTCGTCTTCGTCGATCCAGTCGACAATCGCATCCGTCAGCCGTTCATCGATCTGCAACGCGCGGAGCAGCCGATTGAACTGCGCCGCCCGTGTCGGCTCAACCTTGGTTCCCGACACCAGCGAGTTGATCGGAAATTTTCGCTCCTCATCAACGATCGATACGGTGACCGTGCCCCGGCCGATCGGGACCTCCGCACCCTGCAGCGCCCACGGCTCATCGAGCGAGTCGACAGGGGAAGGCGTCGCGGCGTCCGTCACGGCGTCGTCTTGCAGCAACGCCTGCCCCATGGCGAGCCCGGCCTGGGCGAGATAAAAAGCCGCCGTCTCGTCCCGATAATTGCCGGCCGCCCGATGTTCCAGCCGCACCGAGCGGTCGAACTCCAGCACCATGGTCATCAAGAGCGCGACCACCAGCAGCGCGAGCACCAGCGCCGCGCCCCGCTCGGACCGATGGCACGCGCTTGTTGTTGAAACGATTTTTTTGTTATACTGCGCCGTCATGCCTGTTCCGTTCTCCCGCCGATTCCGCGGCCAGCTCGCCCGCCTGACCGTCCTCGTCGGCCTCGTGGCGCTGGCCGCATCGACCGGCTGCAGCAAGGGAGGGAATGTCACGCTGCAGGCGCAGTTCAGCTTGACCGAGCCGGCCGTCAGCAACGGTGACACCAACTCCGACGGCTGGGCCGACGCCAACCTCACCCCGACCGGCTTCGCGATGGCCATCCAGAGCGCCACGCTCACCAACAGCACCCCCGGAGACACCGCCGTGATTTTTGACAAGGGCGTTGATACAACCCAGGCGCTCTTCACACGACTCTACAACAGCCCTACCAAGGTCCTGATTCAATCCAAAAACGACATCCCCAACGGGACTTATAACCAGTTGACACTGCAGGTCGTCTTTTACGAGGCGGAAGTGGACGCGTATGATACCACGCTTCACCATCGACGACTACGGGCCTATCTGCAGGATTCGACCGACCAACTCATCAAGGCGGCGGTCAAGGCCTTCGACCTGCTGATTGGCAACGGCGCAACTGATTTCATCGTACCCACGTCCGGCAATCCCGCCGACGTCGGTGACACCGGCAAGGATTTGAACTGGATCAACCCGACCGATGGCAGCGTCCGCTGCGCGACGCGAGTCGCCTGTGAAGTCGCCGGCAACCCCTATCAAGTCCCCACCACAGTGTTTCCCGACGCGGCCACGGTCACGATCGCTCTGCCGACTATTGTCGTTGATTCCAATACCGATATGACTTTCGTCATCACGCTGACAGCCAAGATTCAAGATCTCTTCTTCTACGACAGCGATGGCAACGATGGGAACATCACCCAGTTCAACTATCTGAGCGACATCACGGTGTCAAAAGACGGCAAGATCGACAAAGCCTGCTCCAATCCGAGTGACTGTTCAACCAGCGACCCTAAAGCAGCCGATTTCTGGATCGGTCCTCCCAACTTTTCCCTGGCCGTTACCAGCCAATAACCGTCGCAACGGCCGGGGCTGCGAGGGCCCGGTCAGAGTTTGCCCGCTTTCGGCTGGCCGCCCGCCGGCGCTTTCAGTTCGTAGGCCGCCACCACGATGCTGGCATCCAGCATCTCCTTCTCGCTGAACCGGCTCTTGATCTCCAGCCGCTTCGTTCTGAGCCGTTGCGGCGCCTGATCCAGGGCCGTCAGGAAAGCGACGATCTGCGCCAGCGAGACCTGTTCGAGCTTGACCTCCACGGCGACCTCTTCGTACCCTTCGAAGGGGAGGCTCGGCTGGGGACGGATCCCCGCCAGGTGGGTTTTGCCGACCCGCTCATGCACCGTCGATTCGACAAGGGCCAGGAGCGAAAAATCGCCCCCGGTCGATGGCAATTGCCGGTCGAGCCGCATCACGCGTCCCTTGATCTGGTCGTACTCCTGCTGCAGGCGGGACAATTGATCGAGTTCCTGTCGCTTCTGCGGGATCAATCGATCGAGCGCGGTCATCCGCGCCAATAACGGATCGATCGCCAGCCCGTAGATCATCAACCCCATCACCGCGATCCCGCCCCAGCCGATCACCCATTGTTCGCGGATGGAGAGCCGCCGCCACAACTCCTGCACGAATTTCATTTCGGCTCCTTGCTTTCGACGGCGCCAGATTTCCCGGCGCCGCCACCGCCTGCGCCCACCCCTACGGTGGACGATCCGATCACCAATGCCGCCTTGAACCGCACATGCTGCTGATCCGCGCTCATCCTGGTGTCGCTGATCTCCACCCGGTCCGCCGACTCGATCTGCTTGAGCAGCTCCCTGACCCGGTCGACGACTTCAAACGATCCGACCTCGCCCTCGAACCGCACATCGCCGCCGTTGATTTGCAAATGATCGACCTTGAGTTCGGGAAACGTCTGAAGGCTGTCCGTCAACCGCTCCAGGATCATCAGCGCACCGGGCTCGCCGTCGCCCAAAAAGGCGGCCCGCTTGGTCAGCACCTGGGTGGCGCTCTTGGCCTGTTCCAGTTCGTTGACGACCACCGTGATCGCCGGAAACGCCCGGGTAAAGAGGGCGCGTTGCTCCGATTTGAGCCCGGCATACAGATGTTCTTTCATATAATAGCGCAGGAACAGGTTGGCGCCGCCCAGCAGCAGCACCACGCCCAGCAACGCCACCAGACCAATGGAGCGCACGCGCATGCGACTCCGCTCTCTGGGCGACATGAATTCGGCCTGGCGAAAATTCAACCGCTCCTCCGGCTGCCGCAAGGCCAGCCCGATGGCCTGAACAAAGGGCAGCGCCGCCGATTCCCCGCCTGATGGGCCGATCCCGGAGGGGCTTCCCGGCGGCCACAACCAGGAGGGTATCCCGCCAAGCCGCCGGACGCCGAGCTGTTCGACCAATCGGTCGATCACCCCGCCCGATTCGATCTCCGGCGCCCGAACCCCGCAGCAATAGAGCG
>JBGPUQ010000038.1:0-8348 GCA_041491185.1 Nitrospiria bacterium
ATGCCCGCGACGACCTGGCGTTCTTCAGTGCCCAAACTCACGCGCAGCTTCAGCAGTTTATTTGAATTGGGAATGCGTTCTGCCGCGAGAATCCGCGCGACGCGAAGATCCATCCGGCTAAAATCGCCGACCGTCACCTGGCCGGGCTGGCCCGCCGCGGTTGCCGGTCGTCCGCTCCCGCCTGCCGAATCTCGGGTCGCTGTTGGCGAGGTCGTGTCAGAGGGGGTGGGTTGGCCGGGTGCCTGCCTGTCAACGGCCTGCCGTCCGCCTGCTGGACGGACCGGGTCGGGCTGGGGCAGAGGGGTGTGACCGGAGAGTGTTGGCTGTGCCGGTGTCTCGTGTTGATCCGGTGGTGGTGCGGTCGTCGACGTCGGCTGCGGCGTCCGCGGTGGCGCCTGCTTGGGTGTGGTCACGGTTCCTCCTGGCGATTTTTTTGGAGATGGCGGGGTGTCTTCTTCACCAACAGCGGATTCCAGCCGGGGGAAGAGGACGTCGCCTTTTCGGATGGTGGTGCCGGGCCGCAATAAACCCACGCGCGCGCGCTTGGCCAGCCGCACGGTCTCAAACGAGGGCTTGATCCCCAGCTGGGTCAGGATGCGTTCGGCGGTTTGCGGCATGAATGGATAGAGATAGAGCGCGATCAAGTGGAGCGCTTCGGCCAGATTATAGAGGACGGTCGAGAGGCGCGTCTTCTGTTTGACCTGTTTGTCCAGATTCCAGGGGGCGGTCGTCTCGATATAGCGGTTGGCGAGATCGACCACTTCCCAGATCGCCTGGAGGGCTTTGTGAAAGGCGAGATCGCCCATGGCCGCGCCGATCTTGCCGCCCAGGCTCGCCGCGGCGGCGTGGAGCGGCTCGTCTTCCCCTCGCTTGGCCGAGGAGGTACGCGGTGGAATCCGGCCGGCCGCGTAGCGGTCGATCATGGACAGCGTCCGGGAGCAGAGGTTGCCCAGGTCGTTGGCCAGATCGCTGTTATACCGCTGTCGGAACGCCCGTTCGGAAAAATCGCCGTCCAGCCCGAACGGGACCTCGCGCAACAGGAAATAGCGGAACGCTTCGGCGCCATATTGATCGACGATCGCGAAGGGGTCGACGACGTTGCCCTTGCTCTTGGACATCTTTTCGCCGTTGATGGTCCACCAGCCGTGGGCGAAGATCTGCCGGGGGATCGGCAGCCCCGCCGATAGGAGAAAGGTCGGCCAATAGACGGTGTGGAACCGGAGGATGTCCTTGCCGATCAGGTGCAGATCGGCCGGCCAATAGCGTCGGGTTTTGGGGATATCGGTCGGGTAGCCGACGGCCGTCAGGTAGTTGGCCAGCGCGTCGAACCAGACGTACGCCACATGTTGGGGATCATCGGGGATGGGGATGCCCCAGCGAAAGCCGGTTCGGCTGATGGAGAGATCCTTCAAGCCGCCGGAGATGAAGCTGACGATTTCGTTATGCCGGCTTTCCGGTTGGATCAGCTTGGGGTGCTGCTTGATGTAACGGAGCAGTTCCTCCTGGTAGCGGGACATCTTGAAAAAATAACTTTCCTCTTTGATCTTCTCAACCGGCCGGCCGCAGGAGGGACAGGCGTGATTGACCAGCTGCAGCTCGGTGAGAAAGGTCTCGCAGGGGACGCAGTACCAGTCTTCATAGGCCCCTTTGTAAATATCGCCGCGGGCGGTCATCTTTTTAAACAGCGCGGTGACGGCGGCGTGATGGCGCGGCTCGGTCGTTCGGACAAACTCGGTGTAGGAGATGTTGAGCTTCCGCCAGAGGGCTTGAAAGCGCTGGACCATCCGGTCGGCCAGCGCTTGCGGACTCTCGCCCGTCGCGGCGGCCGCTTTTTCGACCTTCTGCCCGTGCTCATCGGTGCCGGTGACGAAGAGCACGTCGTAGTCGCAGAGCCGTTTATAGCGCGCGACCGCATCGGCCGCGACGGTGGTATAGGCGTGGCCGATGTGGGGCACGTCGTTGACGTAGTAAATCGGCGTGGTGACGTAGAACCGGGGGCGTCTCATGGGTGTCGGTTACTCCTTGGGCTGGAACGCTGGCCCCGATGCGCCGCGCTCCTGCGGGCGCCGATGCGGCCCGGGGCGATGCGTGTCGGGCCCGGCGGCGTGGCGCAATTGGGTGAGCCACTGTTCCAGCATTAATTGTCGGTTAATCTGGCGAAATGAGGCCCGCCACGACCAGTGGAGTTGCGCGGCAAGGTCACAACAATCGGTGATCGGGATCCGCGCCGCGGCCAGATGGGCGGAAGGGAATCGAAGCGGCTGCGGCGACGTGCCGCCGTGGGCCGACACTCGGATGAGATCCTGGAGCCAGAGGACGAGCCATCGCACGGTCCGCTCAAATTGCTCGGGCGTATGGGCAAACGTCTCCGCCCCCTCGGTCAGGCGGGCCAACGCCTGGACGGGGGCGGCCGACCCAAGACAGCTCTCCATGAGCCATTGATCGATGCGGTCGCGTTCCTCCCGTAATTGCGTGGGGTCGCCGGCCAGCGCCTGCCCGATGCAGCCCCGGGCGATGGCGCCGACCAGTTCCGCCTCTTCTGCGGACCATCCCCGTTCGGCGATGAGCCATCGGACCAGGCGTGATTCATCAAGGGGGAAAAACCGGACTAACTGACACCGCGATCGAATCGTCGGCAGGAGATCGTCCGGCGCCGGGCTGATCAGGATTAGGAGACTGGACGCCGGCGGCTCTTCGAGCGTTTTGAGCAGACAGTTGGCGGCTTCCTGGTTCATCCGTTCGGCGCGATCGATGACGGTGATCTTTCGCCGTCCCGACCAGGTGGCGAGGGTGAGCGCCTCCTGCAATGTGCGGATCTGCTCGATCTTGATGAAGAGGCCGTCCGGTTCGATCGGGATCAGATCGGGATGGGTGCCCGCCGATGCCGTGACGCAGGAGCGGCATCGGCCGCAGAGGGTCGTTCCACCGGCCTCGCAATTGATCGTCATCGCCCAGCGCATGGCGACCAGCCGTTTCCCGATCCCATCGGGACCGGCAAACAGGTAGGCGTGCGCGAGTCGTTGCGTCCGATAGGCGGCGTCCAACACCCGTAACGGCTGCTCGTGGCCGATGATGGGTGGCGGCGCCGTGGCTGACGTGGTGGACGGCATCGGGGGCTAGCGTCTCGTTCGGGATCGAGGGCGCGATCGCGAGGCGAAGCGACGCAGGCGGGGCGCGACGACACGCTCGATGGCCTGGGCGACCGTGTGGGGTTCCGGGCTCGCGTCGACGAGCACAATTCGCCGGGGAAACCGGCGGGCCAGTGCGCGGTAGCCGCGACGCACCCGCGTATGAAACGCGAGGGTTTCGCGGTCGAGGCGATTGCGCTCGCGCCGCCTGCGCACGCGCGCCAGCGCGGTGCGGGGGGCAAGGTCCAGCAGGAGGGTCAGGTCGGGCTGGAGTCCCTCGGCGGCATACTCAACGATGCGGTGAAACAGGGGCGACATCAATCGGCGGCCGTATCCCTGATAGGCTTGCGTCGCATCACTGAAGCGATCGCAGAGGATAATGTTCCCCTTGGCCAATAACGGTTGAATCACGGTCTGCAGGTGCTGGTTCCGTCCGGCCAGATAGAGGAACAACTCCGATTTCGGACGGATGGCGGTGTTGCGGACATCCAGCAACAGGTGGCGGATTTTATCGCCCATGGGGGTCCCGCCGGGTTCGCGCGTGGTGATCACCGGAAGGCGGTTGCGGCGCAACCGATCGGCCAGCAGGGACAGTTGCGTGCTCTTGCCGCTGCCTTCGATCCCCTCCATGGTGATGAACAATCCTCGCATGCGTCGTCAGGAAGGACCGTGACTAACGGCCCATCGGCTCCTTCGCCGCGGCGGGCACCAGAGGCAAGGTGAGGCGGTGATCGCCAGGTTGTTCGGCGACCGTGAGGCGGGTGGCCAACAGAATTTGCTGTGTGGCGCCGATGGCGCGCAGCCATTGGAGGCAGGCCGATTGACCGGTCGCGTCGAGGGAGAGGAAGGGCTCATCGAGCAGCAACGGGAACTGTCCCGTCTGCGCCCGTGGAGACGGCTCTCCGTTGTTCCCCGCTTGGGAGGGGAGCCAGGGCGCGAGAAAACAGGCCAGCAGCAGCGCATCACGCTGCCCCGTGCTCAGCAGGTCGGGATCGATCGGCTGCCGGTCGCGGGTCTCAATCCGGAGTCGGCCGTCGGTCCATGCCACCGTGGTGTCATCCCCCCCACTGAGTGTTCCGAACAGCGTTGACACGACGGCGTGAAGCGCCGGATCCTGGTGCGGCCAATGGGCGCGAATCACGTCGATCCAGGAGGTCGACCCCGATCCGGTGACCGTCGGGCCTGGTGCGGAATGGGTGACCGGGCTCTCTGTTGCCATCGGCGGGCCGGGGTCGTCCGCCACCCCGCCCCAGGTCGTCATGGATTCCAGCCGGGCGATTTCCGTCTGCAAGCTGGCCATGTCGCCGGCAGTGGCGGCGGCATCGCGCATCTGAGTTTCCAGCGCTTTTCCATCATCCACCGCCTGCTGGTAGTCGTGTTCCAGTTGTTCGGTCGTCCTTCCGTTCAGGTGACGAGTCTGTTCCTCTTGGAGACGGGCGACCTCATCCAGGAGTTGTCGGTAGGTGCGGATCCGTTCCTGAAAGACGGTGATGGTGTTGCAGCCGGTGTGGGCCAGCAGATCGAGTGCCGGCCGTTGCTCCCGCGCGAACCGCTTCTCGGCGCTCTCCCGTTCCATGGCCAGCGTTTTCAGTTTTTTGTCGAGTTCTTTTCGGACCGTTTGGGTTTTGATATCGCTGACGACCGACCACACTACGATCCCGAATCCAGCGACCAGCAACCCCAGAAACAGGTACTGAAAGGGCTCCGGAAGGAATCTGATGAAGACCACGATGAGAATCGCCACGCCGATGAGGCCGGCGCCGATCCGGAACCAGAGTTGCTGAAAGAGCGGGGCGCTTGGCAACGGGGCCCGTTCTTCCTCGAGCGTTTGCTGTTGCTCGTGGAGGGCATCAAGCTGTGTTTGGAGCGCCCGCTCCCGTTCGATGAGCCCTTCGATCAGGACAGGGTAGTCGGCCGGAAGCTGGCCGAATCCTGCGCAGCCCTCCGCTTGAGCTTTTGCGGCGGCGACGTCCTCATCAAGCTGAGCGGCCGTCGTCAGGATCTGTTTGATGGCGACGGCGCGGTCTTGGGCGGCCATCACTTTCTCTTCCAGTGAAGAGACCTCTTCCGCTTTGGCCAGCGCCCGCTTGAGTTCCTCCAATCTGGTTCGATTGGAGGCGGGTGGTGCGGAGGGTTTTGGCGCGGCGGGGGATCGCGTCGTCGGCGAGATTCCGACGACCACGGGTGCGGCGGTTCCGTTGCCCCCCGGGCTGATTGACGAGGGCAGTCGGGTGTGCGACAACAGCCACCGGCCGTCAATCTGCTCGGCCGTCAACCCGCGCCGAAGCCGCTGGAGTTCCGCTTCAACGGATGGGGCGTCGGTGGCGAGCGGGGCGGCCGCGGTCGCCGAGGTTTGGCCCGGCGGGTCGAGCTTGACCAGCTGGATGCGCTCACTGACGAAATCTCTGAGCAGCCGGTATCGTGCGCCGTCCTCGGTCTGGAAAATGAGCGCGGCTTGCGCTTTTTCGGTATGGTGCGGATGACGGAAGGAACGGAACTGCGCGATCCGGTCCGGAAGGAGCATGACGACGACGAGTTCCCAGATGGTACTCTTCCCCGTGCCGATCCCCCCCGACAGCACATTCAATCCCGGCCCGAAGGAGATGCGGGTCAGTGTTTGAAACTGACGGACGCCGTAGAGAACCAGTTCAACCAGTCGGATCATGGCGGATGGCGGCGTGGCGCCGGGCGATCATGGTTCATCATGATTCCTTCATCATAGCGCAAGATGGGTCAGGGTTCAACTTGTACTGAGAATCCCTCGGGCCGAGTCCTTCAGGAGAAATGCCCTTGGGACGAGGTCGAATGGGACTGCTCACATTCGTTCGAAGTACTTGTACTGAGAATCGGATGATACTTCTCACATTCGTTCGACGTAAATAGAACTTGCATGGATGCGGCAAAATGGGTAAGATGAACCCGTCGAATTTATTGACGAGCGTTCACGATCCTATGGCCGAATTTCTTATCTATCTTCGTCGCTATTTCATCACCGGTCTGCTGGTGATCACGCCGGTCTGGGGCACCTATCTGGTCCTGAAAACCCTGATCCAATCGTTGGAGGGGATTCTCGGCGGCATGCTCCGGCGCCACGTGGCGTTTTATATCCCCGGTCTCGGCATCATCGCGTTGGTCTCGTTGATTCTCTTGGTCGGCGTGATTGCCACGAACTTCCTGGGTCAAAAGCTTGTCGAACTCTGGGAAGAGATGCTCCGGAGGGTGCCCGTGGTTCGCACCATTTTCAATCTCGTCAAGTCGATTGTGGATACGATTTCGCTCCAGCAGGGTGATCAGTTCAACCGGGTGGTGTTGATCCAGTTCCCACGGCAGGGACATTATTCGATCGCCTTTGTGACCGGCGCGGCCGAAGAGGTGCAGCACGCGACGGCGGAACGGCTGGTCAGTGTCTATGTTCCGACGACGCCGAACCCGACCTCCGGTTATTTGTTGTTTGTGCCGGAGCGGGAGGTGATCCCGTTGTCCATGAGCGTGGAAGAGGGGATGAAGATGATCATTTCCGTCGGAATGTATTCGCCCGCCGCCGCGGCCAGGAAGGCGACGGCCGCAGGGGTGCGCGGGTAGACGCCACGTGGCCGCCCCCCTTGCCGTCATTTTAGCCGCTGGATTGGGTACGCGCATGCGCTCCGAGCGCGCGAAAGTGCTCCATCCCGTTGCGGGCCGTCCGATGATTCATTACCCGGTGCTCGCGGCGAAGGCCTCGGCGTGCGCCAAGATCGTCGTCGTCGTGGGTCACCAGGCCGGGGAGGTCAAGACGGCGCTCCGGGGTTTTCCCTGTCAGGTCGTCGTGCAACGAAAACAGTTGGGCACCGCCCATGCCGTGCTGCAGGCGCATCGCTGGTTTGAAGGCCGACGGGCGCCGGTGGTCATGCTGAACGGCGATCTTCCGTTGATTTCCCCGGCCACCATTGGGCGGGTGTTGGAGGCCCACCGGAGCCAGCCGTCGACCGTCACGCTGATGAGTCTGAGGCTGGAGCATCCGACCGGCTACGGCCGGGTGGTTCGGGCGGCCGGCGGCCGGGTGGTCGGGATCGTTGAGGAGATGGACGCGACGCCGGCGGAGCGGGCGATCACCGAGGTGAATGCCGGTCTCTATGTGGCGGAGGGCGCGTGGCTGGCGGACGCCTTGCGGAAAATTCGACCGGACAATGCGAAGAGAGAATATTATCTGACGGACCTGATCAAGATTGCGGTCGCCGGCGGCGGGGTTGTGCAAGCGGTGCCGGCCGACGCGCCGCAAGAATTGCTCGGGGTCAACAGTCGGGCCGACCTGGCGCAGGCGGAGATGCTGCTTCGGCAGCGCATCGTGGCGCGCCACCTGGCGGCCGGCGTGACGATCCGGCATCCGGCCGCGACATTTATCGATGATGAAGTGGTCATCGGCCGGGATGGACTGCTCTACCCGATGGTCCAGCTGGAAGGACACACCGTCGTCGGCGCGGGTTCGACGCTCCGCGCCGGTGTGCGGATCCGGGACAGCCGGTTGGGCGAGGGGGTCACCGTGCTCGATGGATCGCTGATCGAAGAGAGCGAGGTGGCGGCCGGCGCCACGATCGGCCCGTTTGCCCGGCTGCGGCCGGGTTCACGGATCGGACCGGGCGCGAAGATCGGCAACTTTGTCGAGGTCAAAAACTCGCGCGTCGGGCCCGGATCGAAGGTGAGCCACCTCAGTTACGTGGGGGATGCGATCATCGGCAAGGGGGTGAATATCGGCGCGGGCACGATCACCTGTAACTATGACGGCGCGCGCAAACACCAGACGGTGATCGGCGATGACGTGTTTGTCGGCAGCGATGTGCAGTTCATCGCCCCGGTGCGGGTCGGCCGGGGGGCGATGATCGCCGCGGGGGCGACCGTCACGCGCGATGTCCCGCCTGGGGCCTTAGCCATCAGCCGCGTTCCGCAGGACAATAAACTCGGCTGGGTCAAGAAGAAGTTCGCGATTCACAAGAGGAAGAAAAAGTGATTTGTTTGAACGCCCCCTGCGTATGGGCGATGGGGGGCTCGGGGAGGAGAGGAGCATCTCCCCCCGATTGAGCGAGCGCGGAGCGCGAGCGGATTATGTGCGGCATCGTCGGCTATATCGGCACCAATAATGTGGTGCCGTTCTTGATCGAGGGGTTGCGGCGGTTGGAATACCGCGGCTATGACTCGGCGGGGATCGCCTTTTTGCAGGCCGGCCGGCTCAGCGTGAAGCGGGCG
>JBGPUQ010000039.1:0-8273 GCA_041491185.1 Nitrospiria bacterium
GCCGGTTGAGGTGGTCTTGAATCCGTTGGGTGTTCCATCGCGAATGAATGTCGGGCAGATCTTTGAAACCCAATTGGGCTGGGCGGCCAAGCTGCTCGGGCTGTACGTCTCGAGCCCGGTGTTTGACGGGGCGACGGAAGATGAGATCAAGCAGTTGTTGCGGGAGGCCGGCTTGCCCCAGAGCGGTCAGATTACACTGTCCGACGGCCGCTCCGGCGAAGCCTTCAAACGGCCCGTGACCGTCGGGTACATGTATATGCTCAAGCTGCATCACTTGGTGGATGACAAAATCCACGCCCGTTCGATCGGTCCCTATTCGTTGGTGACCCAGCAGCCGCTGGGAGGCAAAGCCCAATTCGGCGGACAGCGGCTTGGAGAAATGGAAGTCTGGGCCCTGCAGGCGTACGGCGCGGCCCATACGCTGCAAGAGTTTTTGACGGTGAAATCTGACGACGTACCGGGACGATCGCGGATTTATGAGGCGATCGTCAAAGGCGAGAACTTTTTGGAGCCGGGACTGCCCGAGTCGTTCAACGTGCTGATCAAAGAGTTGCAGAGCCTTGGGTTGGATATCGAGTTGATTCGAACGAAGGAATGAGTCGGTTCTTCGAGATATGCACCCTCGGCGGGAGGATTGAGAGTGGAGAACCTGCACAGCTTGTTTGAAAAACCCAAAGACACGATCGCGTTCGATGCGCTTCGGATCAAGATCGCCTCTCCGGAAAAGATCCGTTCGTGGTCGTATGGGGAAGTGAAAAAGCCGGAGACGATCAATTATCGATCGCTCAAGCCGGAGCGGGACGGGCTGTTCTGCGCGAAGATTTTCGGCCCGACGAAAGACTGGGAATGCAATTGCGGCAAATACAAGCGGATGAAGCACCGCGGGATCGTCTGCGACAAGTGCGGCGTCGAAGTCATCCAGTCAAAAGTTCGGCGTGAGCGGATGGGACATATCGAACTGGCGTCGCCTGTCGCCCACATCTGGTTTCTGAAGGCGGTTCCCAGCCGGATCGGTGTGCTGCTGGACATGACGCTCAAACAATTGGAGCGCATTCTCTATTTTGAAGCCTATGTGGTGACCGAGCGCGGTGATACGCCGTTGAAGGAACGGGAAATGCTCACCGAAGAGCAGTACCGGAAGGCCACGCAGGACTGTGGAACCCGCTTCAAGGCCGAGATGGGCGCCGAAGCGATCCGGGAGCTGCTCAAACAGTTGGACTTGGAGTCGCTCTATAAGGACCTGCAACGGAAGATCGAGAAGGCGACCTCGCTGGCGGTGAAGAAGAAACTGACCAAGCGACTGAAAGTCGTCGAGGCGTTTCGAAAGTCCGGGAACCGTCCGGAATGGATGGTGATGGATGTCGTCCCCGTGCTGCCGCCGGAACTCCGTCCCCTGGTGCCGCTCGACGGGGGGCGATTCGCCACGTCGGATTTGAACGACCTGTACCGCCGGGTGATCAACCGCAACAATCGCTTGAAGCGGCTGCTGGAGCTCAGGGCGCCGGCGGTCATCATTCGAAACGAGAAGCGCATGCTTCAGGAGGCGGTGGATGCGCTGTTCGACAACGGCCGGAGAGGCCGGGCCATTCGCGGCGCGAACCGACGCCCGCTCAAGTCGCTGAGCGATATGCTCAGAGGAAAGCAGGGGCGGTTCCGTCAGAACCTGCTGGGCAAGCGGGTGGATTATTCGGGCCGCTCCGTCATCGTGATCGGGCCCGAGCTCAAACTGCATCAGTGCGGGTTGCCGAAGAAGATGGCGTTGGAATTGTTCAAGCCCTTCATCTTCAACAAGCTGGAGACGCGGGGCTATGTGACCACCATTAAGAGCGCAAAAAAGATGGTGGAAAAGGAACGACCGGAGGTGTGGGATGTGCTGGAAGATGTCATCCGAGAGCATCCGGTCCTGCTGAATCGGGCGCCCACTCTGCACCGGCTCGGCATCCAGGCGTTTGATCCCGTGCTCGTTGAAGGCAAAGCGATCCGGCTCCACCCGCTCGTATGCGCGGCATTTAACGCCGATTTTGACGGTGATCAGATGGCGGTGCACGTGCCCCTCTCGGTGGAGGCCCAGATTGAAGCGCGGACGTTGATGTTGTCGGTGCAGAATATTCTGTCGCCGGCCAGCGGTCGACCGATCATGGTGCCATCACAGGACATGGTGCTGGGTTGTTATTGGTTGACGAAGGAGCGAAGCGGCGCCAAGGGCGAGGGGGCCGTGTTCGGAAGCCCCGAGGAAGTTCGCGTGGCCTATGATGCGCAGGTGATGGATGAGCATGCCAAGGTCAAAGTCCGCCTGAAGAGCGGGTTCGTCTCGACAACGGTCGGCCGGATTCTGCTCAGCGAGATTCTGCCTGCCGTCTTGCCGTTTGAGTCGGTCAACAGGGAGATGACCAAAAAAGAGATGATGAAACTGATCGATACCAGTTATCGTGACGCGGGGCATCGGGAAACACTGTTGCTGCTGGATCGGATCAAGGATATCGGGTTCGCCTACGCGACGCGTGCCGGGCTGTCGATCTGTCTTGACGATATGAAAATTCCCGCGCGAAAAGGCCAGCTGATCGACCAGGCGCGGCGGAGCGTGTTGGAGATCGAGCGGCAATACGCCGACGGACTCATCACCAACGGAGAACGCTACAACAAGGTCGTGGACACGTGGGCCCATGTCACCGAGCTCGTGGCCAGTGAAATGATGCGGGAGCTCGGGGACGAAGAGACGGCGATCAAAAAAGGCGCCGTCCGAACGGGCGACTTCAATTCCATCTATATGATGGCCGATTCCGGCGCCCGTGGAAGCAGTCAGCAGGTCCGCCAGTTGGGCGGGATGCGGGGTTTGATGGCGAAGCCGTCGGGAGAAATCATTGAGACCCCGATCACGGCGAATTTCCGCGAAGGGTTGACCGTGTTGCAATACTTTATTTCCACACACGGCGCGCGGAAAGGATTGGCCGATACGGCGTTGAAGACCGCCAATTCCGGTTACCTCACCCGCCGCCTGGTCGATGTGGCCCAGGACGTGATCATCTTCGAGGATGATTGCCAGGCCGTGGACGGCATTTATATGACGGCGCTGGTCGAGGGTGGTGAAATCATTGAGACGCTGGAAGAGCGTATTCTCGGCCGGGTGGTGTTTGAAGATATTAAGGATCCCATCACCGCCGAGATCATCTGCGCCAAAAATGGGGAGGTGACCGAGGCGAGAGCGCGGGCGATCGTCGAGGCCGGTATTGATCGGGTGAGGATTCGGTCGGTGCTGACCTGTCAGTCTCGCCGCGGTATCTGCAAGTTGTGCTATGGGCGGGATCTCGCCCGGGGCCGATTGGTCGAGCGTGGGGAAGCCGTCGGTATCATTGCGGCCCAGTCGATTGGAGAACCGGGCACCCAGTTGACCATGCGGACCTTTCATATCGGAGGAACGGCGAGCAAGGTGGTGGAGCAGACCGTCCTGGAGGCCAAGCACGGCGGGACGGTCAAGTATCTGAGTTTTGACGCCAAGAAAAATGTGGATGTGGTGGCCCCGGCGATCGCCGTGAGAAAGAAAGACGGCGACATGGTGGTCATGTCGAGAAACGCCAAGCTGGCGATTTATGATGAGACGGGTCGTGAGCGGGAAAAATACTCGGTGCTCTACGGCGCTCGCGTGAAGGTCAAACACGGCGAGCATGTGCGCGTTGGGCAAAAGCTGGTGGAATGGGATCCCTACTCGCTCCTGATCTTGACCGAGGCCGGAGGCAAGGTGGCGTTCGGTGATATCATCGAGGGCGTGACGATTCGGGAAGAGGTGGATGAAGTGACGGGCCTGTCCCGGACGGTGGTGATCGACCATCCCGGATCAAATCTGCGGCCGCGCATCTCCATCAAGGATGAGACGAATAAGACGGCCAAGCTTTCGGGGACCACGGCCGTCGCGCGGTATCTGTTGCCGGCCGGTGCGCACATCCTGGTCGAGCGCGGGCAGGAGGTCCAGCCGGGCGATGTGCTCGTCAAGATTCCCCGTGAAACGACGAAGACCAAGGATATCACCGGCGGTCTCCCGCGGGTGGCGGAACTCTTTGAAGCCCGGAAACCGAAGGAACAGGCCGTCATCAGCGAGATTGATGGATTCGTCGAGTTCGGCGGGTTCGTCAAGGGCATGCGCAAGGTGATCGTTCGCAGTGAAGTGAAGGATGAATCGGGACAGCCGCTGATGAAGGAGTATTCCATCCCCAAGGGCAAGCATATCAATGTCCATGAGGGGGATTGGGTGCATGCCGGGGAGCCGCTCATGGACGGCTCCGCCAACCCGCACGACATTCTGGCCGTGCTCGGAGCGAAGGAACTCCAGAAATACCTGGTGGATGAAGTGCAAGAGGTCTATCGGCTGCAGGGTGTCTCCATCAGCGATAAGCACATCGAAGTGATCGTGCGGCAGATGCTGCGCAAGGTTCGTGTCGAAGATCCCGGCGGGACGGATTTTCTCATCGGCAGCCTGGTCGATCGTCTGGCCTTTACCGCCATCAATGAGCAGATCCAAGCGGCCGGCGGGAAACCCGCGATCGGCACGCCGGTGTTATTGGGGATCACCAAGTCGGCCTTGAGCACCGACAGTTTCATCGCGGCCGCGTCGTTTCAGGAAACCACGCGCGTCCTGACGGAGGCCGCCATCACGGGGCGGATCGACACCCTCTCAGGATTGAAGGAAAATGTGATTGTCGGCCGGTTGATCCCGGCAGGAACGGGACTGGCGGAGTATCGGGAGACGTTCGTGGTGCCGCCGGCCGTTGCCGTGCTCGAAGAGGACGCCCCGCTGGGGATTGAGGAGTCCGTCGAAGAGCCGTTGTCGGCTGAAGCCTCGCCGGCTGTTGGAGAACCGTCGTAACGTATTTAATTGCTTGACAATGAAGGAAAACTTCTCTATATTGTATAGGTTTTGCTTCAACTTGCAAATAGGATCACTGATGACGCCACAATCTGAACACACACGAGGGCGATGTGCCGACCATTAATCAACTGGTGCGCATCGGACGGCAAAAGGTCTCGGGAAAGACCAAAAGCCCTGCGCTCAGGGGCGCGCCACAGCGCCGAGGCGTCTGCGTTCGCGTCTATACCACCACACCAAAGAAACCCAATTCGGCGTTGAGAAAAGTGGCGCGGGTGCGGTTGACCAACGGCATGGAAATCTCCGCCTACATCCCGGGCGTCGGCCATAATTTGCAGGAACACTCCATCGTGCTCGTGCGCGGAGGGCGTGTGAAGGATCTGCCTGGTGTTCGATACCACATCGTGCGCGGCACGCTGGATGCGGTTGGAGTGCAGAACCGCAAGCAGGGTCGATCGAAATACGGCGCGAAGCAGCCGAAAGCGACGACGTAAGCCTGGAGTACGCCGATGCCGAGACGTCCAATCATCATTAAGCGGAGAACAACGCTGGATTCGCGTTTCAACGATCCGCTGGTGGGACGAATGGTCAATACGTTGATGCGAAAGGGCAAGAAAAGCGTGGCGGAAGGGGTGTGCTATCGCGCGTTTGATCTGGCCAGTCAGAAGAGCGGGGTGGAGGCGTTAAAGTTGTTCAAGACCGCCGTCGATAATGTAAAACCGCTGGTGGAAACAAAATCCCGGCGGGTCGGCGGCGCGTCGTATCAGGTTCCCGTCGAGGTGAGGCCCGGTCGACGGATTTCATTGGCGCTCCGATGGTTGGTCAAGTTTGCCTATGTGAGAAGCGGACGGTCGATGGAAGAGAAGCTGGCCGCCGAACTGCTCGATGCCGTCAATCGAACTGGCGGGGCCATGAAGAAGCGAGAGGAAACGCACCGGATGGCTGAGGCGAATAAGGCCTTTGCGCATTACCGGTGGTAATTGGTGCGGTGATGTTTGGACTGATGATGCGATCTGCGTTTGTTGTTCATCCGGTTGTTCTGCCGACCCCGACGTTACGATCAACATGGGTGAAGACCGGCCGGATTCCCCGTAGACGGTCAGCCCGGATCTAAGGTCTTCACGAGCGGTTACCGAAATGGCACGACAATATCCGATTGAGAAAACGAGAAATATCGGCATCATGGCGCATATTGACGCTGGAAAAACGACGACGACCGAGCGGATTCTCTTTTATACGGGAATGACGCACCGGATCGGCGAGGTTGACGCGGGAACGACCGTCATGGACTGGATGGAACAGGAGCGGGAGCGAGGGATTACCATTACGTCCGCGGCGACGACGTGTTCGTGGAAAGAGCAGCGGATCAACATTATCGACACGCCGGGCCACGTCGATTTTACGATCGAGGTGGAGCGGTCGCTCCGGGTGCTGGACGGCGCGGTTGCCGTGTTTGATTCCGTGCAGGGTGTGGAGCCGCAATCGGAGACGGTGTGGCGGCAAGCGGATAAGTACCATGTTCCTCGGATCGCCTTTATGAATAAAATGGATCGGTTGGGGGCCGATTTTTACGAAAGCGTCAAATCGCTGGTTGATCGACTGCACGCGGTGCCGGCCGTGGTTCAGCTTCCGATTGGGAAAGAGTCTGAATTTCGTGGGTCGGTCGATCTGATCGAGATGAAGGCCGTCTTGTTCGACGACGAGACGTTGGGAGCCAAATACGTGGTGGAAGAGATTGGGGCCGACATGCTGGCGCAGGCGCAGAGCTATCGCACGCGGTTGATCGAAACGGTCGGCGAGCATGACGATCAGTTGATGGAGAAGTATGTCGCGGAAACACCGATTACGAATGAAGAACTCAAGGCGGCGATCCGGCGGGCGACGATCGCATTGGCCATCACACCGGTGCTTTGCGGGGCGTCGTTTCGCAATAAAGGGGTGCAATTGCTGCTGGATGCGGTGATTGACTATCTGCCGTCACCGCTGGATATTCCTCCCATCAAGTGTATTGATGTGAAGTCGGGGAATGAAGTGGAGCGTCACGCCAATGATGATGAGCCGTTTTCGGCGTTGGCGTTCAAGATCATGACCGATCCGTTTGTGGGACAGCTGACCTATTTTCGAGTCTATTCCGGAACATTATCGGCGGGGTCCTACATCTATAATTCGACAAAAAACTCACGAGAACGGATCGGGCGCTTGTTGAAAATGCATGCGAATAAGCGGGAAGAGATCAAGGCGATTTACGCGGGGGACATCTGTGCCGTCGTCGGCCTGAAGGGGACGACCACGGGCGATAGCTTTTGCGGTGAAGATCAGCCGATATTGCTCGAAGTGATGCGGTTTCCTGAGCCGGTGATCTCGATGGCCATCGAGCCGAAGACGAAGGTCGACCAGGAAAAGATGGGGACCGCGCTGCAAAAGCTGGGGCAGGAGGATCCGTCGTTGCGCGTGGCGACGGACGAAGAGACGCTGCAAACGATCATTTCCGGAATGGGGGAGTTGCACCTCGAAATTATCGTCGACCGGCTTTTGCGTGAATTCAAGGTGGAGGCCAACGTCGGCAAGCCGCAGGTCGCCTACCGGGAGACCATCCGGACGACGGCTGAAGCCGAGGGCAAATATATCCGGCAAACCGGCGGTCGCGGACAATACGGGCATGTCTATCTGCGTGTCGAGCCGCAGGAACCGGGCAAGGGGTTTGAGTTTATCAATAAGGTTGTCGGAGGCGCCATCCCCAAAGAATATATCCCCGCCGTGGAAAAGGGGATCAAGGGGGCGATGGAGGAAGGCGTGATCGCGGGGTATCCGATGGTGGACTTCAAAGCGATCCTGTTCGACGGTTCGTATCACGATGTGGACTCCTCCGAGATCGCCTTCAAGATCGCGGCGTCGATGGGATTTAAGGACGCCGTCAAGCGCGCCAATCCGACGCTGCTCGAGCCCGTCATGTCGTTGGAGGTGATCGTCCCGGAGGAATACATGGGCGATGTGATCGGCGATCTCAATTCCCGGAGAGGAAAGATTCACGGCATGCGGGCGCGAGCCGGCGCCCAGGTGATCACCGCCGATGTGCCGTTGAAGGAGATGTTCGGCTATGCGACCGATCTTCGCTCGAAAACGCAGGGGCGCGGGACTTTCACGATGCAATTCTCCCGCTATGAAATGGTTCCGAAACAGATCGCCGATGAGATTGTCGGCAAGAGTCAGAGTGGGACGACATGAGCATGCTGCGGGCGGCGGGATTGATCCCGTCGCGTGATTAGGAGAGTGGACGATGGCGAAGGCGAAATTTGAGCGGACGAAGCCGCATGTGAACGTGGGGACGATCGGGCACGTGGACCACGGGAAGACGACGTTGACGGCGGCGATCACGAAAGTGCTGAGCGCGCGCAAGATGGCGGAGTTTTTGGCC
>JBGPUQ010000040.1:0-8256 GCA_041491185.1 Nitrospiria bacterium
AGGTCGTGGGCGATGAAGAGCAGCGAGAGGCGATACGCGGTCTGAAGATCTTCCAGCAGGTTGATGATTTGCGCCTGAATCGAGACGTCGAGCGACGAGACCGGTTCGTCGGCGACGATGAATGCCGGTTGGAGCGCGATGGCCCGGGCGATGCCGATTCGCTGCCGCTGCCCGCCGCTGAACTCGTGGGGATATTTCGACAGATCCGATTCATCCAGGCCGACCTGCCTCAGCAGCTCGAGGACCCGTCCTCGACGCCAGGCGCGGCCCCCGCCCGGCTCCGATGCCCCGACCCGGTGGATGAGGAGCGGCTCTTCCACGATGGCGCCGATCCGCATGCGGGGGTTGAGCGACGAATAGGGATCCTGAAAGATGATCTGCATCCGGCGTCGAAGGGCAAACAGTTCCGATCGGCTGGCCGCGAGCAGGTCGGTTCCCTCAAATCGGATCGATCCTCCGGTGGGCTCCAGCAGCCGGAGGATCAGCCGGCCCAGTGTCGATTTGCCGCAGCCCGATTCCCCCACCAATCCGACCACCTCGCTGGCCTGGATCGAGAGGGTGACGCTGTCGACCGCATGGACGACAGGCATCCCTCGCGCGGCGGGACGCCGCGCGAACATCCCTCCCTGAACCGGAAAATGTTTAGTCAGGTTTTTGATCTCAACCAGCGGCCGGCCGGAATGCATCGCCGGTGACGGGTCGCGGCGCTCCCCGGTGGCTGTGATCGTCATCGGAGCGCCGCCTCGGTGCTCTTTGCTTCGGCCACCCAGCAGCGGACCTCATGCGAGGGGCCGAGCCGTTTCAGTTCCGGCTCCTCACTCGAGCATCGGGAGACGGCCACGGGACAGCGAGGGTGAAAGGTGCAGCCCGACGGGAGTTGTGAGAGCTTTGGGACGACGCCGGGAATCGCCGCCAACCGCCGCTGGCGGTCCCTCGGCGTGCGACGGGGCATCGACTGCAACAGCCCCTGGGTGTAGGGATGGAGCGGTTCGGCAAAGAGGCGCTCGGTCGTCGTGCGCTCGACGATCCGGCCCGCGTACATCACGGCGACTTCATCCGCCATTTCGGCGATGACGCCCAGATCGTGCGAGATGAGCACCAGCGACAATCCCAGCTCCTGCTGGAGCCGGCGCAACAGCACGAGGATCTGGGCCTGGATGGTGACATCCAGCGCCGTCGTCGGTTCATCGGCGAAGATCAGCGCCGGCCGGCAGGAGATCGCCATCGCGATCATCACCCGTTGTCGCAATCCGCCGCTGAGCTGGTGCGGATAGGCGCCGTAACGATCGGCCGGCGAGGGGATGCCCACCTGGTCGAACAACTCGATCGTACGCGATCTGGCCTCGGCCCGACTCATCCGCAGATGATGACGGAGCATTTCGGCCACCTGTTCGCCGACGGTCAGCACGGGGTTCAGCGCCGTCATCGGTTCCTGGAAGATCATGGCGATCCGGCGCCCACGCACCCGCTGCATCTCCCGCTCCGGGAGCGTCAGCAGCTCCGTGCCCTGAAACCGGATCGAACCGCCGAGCACCCGGCCGGGCGGAGGGACGATCCGCATCACCGAGAGCGCCGTCATCGTCTTACCGCAGCCCGACTCGCCGACCACGCCCAACACGCGGCCGGCCCCCACGTCCAGACTGATGTCGTCGACTGCGGTGAGCAGCCCGCTGTCGGTTTCAAAGCCGGTCGAGAGGTGGGAAATGGTGAGTAGCGGTTCCGTCATGGAGTGAGGGGATCACCCGGCATGGCGCGCACTCTACAATAATCGAATGGGGCTGTCAATTTCGGGCGGGAAAACGGCCGAAAAATTGACAGACAGGCGGGAGCTGCTACACTTGGACACAAGGCTGATTGCGCCGGCCCGTGCGTCTCACCCGTCGAGGAACTGGTTCGCGTGCGACCGTTCATGTCACAATTTTTCGCCCGCTATGGGCTGCGGGCCAAGCTGGCCCTGGTCCTGATCGTCCCGGCGGCGCTGATCATCGGCTGTTTGCTCCTGCTCTTTCAGTGGAACCTCAATCGAGCGATCAGCCAGCAATATGTCAATGACGGTCTTGCCATCTCGTCGGTCGTGAATCAGCAGCTCACCTTCAGCGGGGAGCTGCCCGACAAGGAAACGATGAAACAATTCCTCCTTCGGGCGCTGGAGCAACGTCCCCAGTATAGCCAGTTGGCCGTCTACGATACGGAGGGCCAACGATTGGCGCTGGTTTCGACAGGCACGCCGATCCTGCACGATCATCGTGCCGATTCGGATTTTCTCCGCGTGGTGACGAGTGGGAAAGGGAGTTATGAGACGAGCAACGACGATTCGGGTGGACCGGGCAGGGTGTTGGAGGTGATCGCCCCGGTTATGGCCGGGACGCGGATTCTGGCGGTATTTGAAAGCTACCGGCCGCTCGGTCAGGTCGAAGGCTTGATGCAGCGGGTGATGGTGTTCGGGCCCGTCGGGATCGGGTGTTTGGTGGTGATCCTTTTTATCGGGGTCAACGTCCTGATCATTCGTCCCGTCCGGCGATTGAGGTCGGCCTCCCAGCAAATCGAAACCGGTGATTATCAATTGAAATTGCCGGTCAGCGGGAACGACGAGCTGGCGATGCTGGCCCGGACGTTCAACCAGATGGCGCAATCGATCGACCATACGGTGAAGGAGCTGCAGCAGAATCGTGAGGCGCTGGAGGCAAAGAACAAGGAGTTGGAGACGTTTGTCTATACCGTGTCGCACGATCTCAAGAGTCCCGTTGTTTCGCTGCAGGGTCTGGCGTCGATTATTCTGACCGACCAGCGTGAGAAACTTGATGAAGAGGGACAGCACTGCCTGGAACGCATCGTCGCCAACGCAAACAAGATGGAGGAGCTGATCCAGGGGCTCCTGGAGCTCTCGAGGATCGGCCGCAAAGCCGTGTCCATCGAGGAGCTTGAGCTGAGCGAGGCGGTCCATGGGGTCTTGGAGACCCAGCGTGAACTGATCCAGCGCCGGCGGGTCGAGATCGTGGTGAAGCAGCCGCTGCCTCGGATGGGCATGAACCGGCTGCATCTCTCCCAGATTTTAAACAACTTACTGGGCAATGCGATCAAATATCTCGGTGACACTGCGTCGCCTCGCGTGGAAATCGGCGGATCAGCGCACGATGGGTACGTTCAGTTCTACGTGAAGGATAACGGCATCGGCATCGCCCCCGAATACCATGAAAAGGTGTTTGTCATTTTCTCGCGGTTGTGCGATCTCGCCGATGTCGAGGGAACCGGCGTCGGGCTGGCCATCGTGAAAAAAATCGTGGACCAATACAAGGGGCGGATCTGGATCGAATCCGAAACCGGACGCGGCGCCACCTTCCATATGCGATTTCCGCTGTCGCCGTCCTCTGGAAAGATCTCGAGCAAGAGCGACAACGGTCAATCGTCGAACGGCGGTCACTCAATACCGGAAGCGTCCGCCGTTCGCGCGAGCGGGGCGTGAGGTCGATCGGTCCCATCGATCCCTTGTGCGGGGAGCGTCATGCCGTCTGATGTTCCCCGTATTCTGCTCGTGGAGGATAATGTCGACCAGCAGATGTTGGTCGTCCGAACACTGCATCGACACCAGCCGCCGTTTCGAGTGGAGACGGTCGATCAGGGCAAGCGGGCGATCGCCAAACTGCAGGAGCAACCGTTCGATCTTGTGCTGCTCGACTACAACCTGCCCGGTCTGAACGGCATTCAGACGCTGGATAAAATCAGGGAGCTGCCCATTCGTGTACCGGTGGTGTTGATGACGGGCGGCGGAGATGAGACGCTGGCGGTGACGGCGATGAAGCACGGCGTCTATGATTATGTGGTCAAGTCGACGAACTATTTGGACCTCCTCCCCGCAGTCATTACCAAGGCGCTGGCACAGCACCGGATGAATCTGCGGCTCGCCGAGGCGGAGGAACGATTTCGCCTGCTGCCGCAACTCTCGTTGTCGCTGTCGTCGGAAATTCAACCCGGGCCGATCGCCGAGCGGTTGGTCGAGGGGGCCTGTCAGTTGATCCGGGCGGATGCCGCGCTGGTCTATCTGGTCGAACCGGAGACGATGCAGATCAAACTGGTGACGACCAAGCAGATGGAATTGGACGACGACGGTCGGCGCGGCGACATCAGACAGAAAGGGCTCTTCGGGGCAGCCGCAAGGAGCCGCCAGAATGTGCTGGTTGACGACCTGGCCGCGCATCCGGATGCGCCGGTCACACCGGCGCACCAGCCGAAGCTCGGCTCGATCATGTCGCTTCCCCTGCTGGCCGGCGAGCGACTGTTGGGGGTCGTCGTGATGGGGCGCGCGGCCGGTGCGGCGCCCTTCCGATCCTCGGATCTTGACGTCGTCCGGAGTTTGACGTTGTTCGGCGCGACCGCGCTGGAAAAAGCGCGGCTCTATCAAGAGAGCCTCATCCTGGCGGTCACCGACGGGTTGACTGGCCTGAATAATCATCGGGAGTTTCAGCGGAAGCTGGAAGCCGAGGTGGAGCGGAGCCTGCGGTATCAGCATCCCATCTCGCTGCTTCTACTGGACATCGATCATTTCAAAGAGGTCAACGACCACTACGGCCACCAGACGGGCGATGCCATTCTCAAAGCGCTGGCCGGGACGATTCTCGCCGGGATCCGAGCGATCGACATTGCCGCTCGATACGGCGGAGAAGAGTTCGCCGTGATCCTGCCGGAAACCAAGCCGGACGGCGCAAAAATCGTGGCCGACCGGCTCCGCGCCCAGGTGGAGAGCCAGGGGTTTGCCGATCCGTCCGGTCGACGCGTTCCCTATTCCGTCAGCATCGGCATGGCCGTCTTCCCGGGGGACGCCGATGGGCGGGAGCGGCTCATCGAGGCGGCCGACAAAGCGCTCTATCACGCCAAGTCCGCGGGCCGTAACACGGTGAAGAGCTACCGGGAGCTTTTACAGACCGGGATTACCTGACAATCGGACGGAGGGTGTCCGAGCACTGTGGTTGAAGAACAGGCCGACGGCTATCGGGGAATCGTCAGCGGCGGTCGGTAGTCGGGGTGGAGCTGGTACGCCTGGATGAACGCCGTTCTCGATTCATCGAACTTCTTCATTTTATAAAATGAATAGCCGAGATAGTAGTAGGTCTCGGCCGATTTGGGATTCGATCGGATCGCCGTCTCAAAGCTGCTGACGGCCGCTGCATAGTCCTGTTTGTTATACGTATCGAGCCCTTTGGCAAAATCGGGATCGGTCGGGGTGGTCTTTCCCGCGACGGCCGGCGCGCTTGGTGATGGGGGCGCCGGGGGATTGGCTGCGGCATCGGACTGTGCCGCGGGGGCCGGCGGTTGTTCCGGAGCGACGGCGGGCGCCGTTTCAGTCGGCGGCGCGGCGGGAGCGGCACTCTCCGGTTCGGCCGCTGCAGGCAACGCGCCAGCCAGCGCGATGGCGGCGGCGAGTATCATGAGGTGAAGTCGTATGGACATGATGGACCTCCTTTACTCCGAACGAATGTGAGGAGTCACATCCGATTCTCAGTACCAGGATTGTTTCACAGTATAGCAGATCAAAGCCGGATGTCCACGTAGGCGTCATGCCGCAATTCCAAAAACCACTCCTCGTAGCGGCGGCGCACTTTGGATTCCATCAACCGTTCGAGGATTGCCGCCTTGACCGCGTCAAACGGCTCTTGGCGCAACGCTTCCTGGTCGTCGACCTTGAGGATATGCCAGCCGGCCGGGCTCTCGATGAGGCCGCTGCTCTCACCGCGGTGTAACGCAAAGGCGACCTGATCGAGCTGGGGCATCAAGGCCCCCTTGGCAAACCATCCGATGTCGCCGCCGTCCTTGGCGTCGGCGCCGTCGGAATACCTCCGGGCCAGCTGGGCAAAGTCCCCACCGCTCTGCAGTTGGGCGAGCGCCGCCTGGGCTTTTGCCCGCTGGGTGGCCCGCGTTGATGAATCGGCGGCCGGCGCGGCGATGAAGATTTGCCGGAGCTTCACCCGTCCCGGACGGAGAAACTCATCCGGATGATCGACGTAGTACTGGTGCGCGTCATCCGCCGACACGACCACGCTGTTCCGGACCTCCCGGTTGATCAGTTTGGCCACGGTGAGTTCGGTGCGCAGCTGTTCCCGGTACTGGTCGAGGGTGAGTCCTTCGGCGGCGAGCGCCGTCGACAGCTCGCGGTCCGAGGTGAAATGGTTGCGCGTCTTGATGTCGTCGACCGCCTGTCGGAGTTCTTCGTCGGTGGCGGCGATGCCGAGCTGCTTGGCCGCCTGCAACTCCAACTGCCGGTTGATCAAGCGGTGAAGCTCCCGGCCCAGCGCGCGCGGCGTCAGCAGCGCCGCCGCGGCGTCCGGATCGATCCGGCCGGATGAGGGCGAGGCGACGGTCGGCGCGCCCTTTTTGAGCAGCGCTTCCTCAATATCGCTCAGCGTGATGACCTCCCGGTTGACGATGGCGGCGATTCGATCGATGACGACCGGCTCGGCCAGGACCGGAACGATGGAGGCCAGCACGATTCCCAGCCCCAGGAGCATGGCGCCGACGAATGTGCCAAGAAGTGTAAACGACGGCATCGGTCAGGTTGTAGCACAGCCGAGGAGTGCCTGCAAGTCCGCGCGCAGGGCCTGATAGAGCGACGGCCACTCCGGGGCGGGATAGCGGATGGCGACGGTCCATTCATTGGGACATTGGACCCGCCGACCCGCCTGTGTGAGCAATCGCGCCAGCCCCTCCGGTGGGGGTGGGTGCGACCGGCCAAAGAGCAGGAGCACGCCGCCCTCCGTCATTTCGATCTTCCGGATTCCCAGTTGCTTGGCGAAGAGCCGCAGCGTCATCACCTCCAGGAGCCGCAACGCTTCCGCCGGCAGGGGGCCGAACTGGTCGGTGAGCTGTGCCTGGACCTGGTGCAGCGCCGCTTCGTCGGGTGCCGATGTGAGCCGCTTGTAGAAGGCCAGCCGCTGATGGCCGTCGGCCAGATACTCTTCGGGCAGATAGGCGGAGAGTTTCAGCGCGAGGGTCGGCTCGACGGCCGGCTCGACCGATTCGCCGCGGAGCCGGCGGACCGCTTCGTCGAGGAATTGCAGGTAGAGTTCAAACCCGATTGCGACGATCTGGCCGGATTGCTGGGGGCCGAGCAGATTCCCCGCGCCGCGGATTTCCAGATCTCGCGCGGCGATCTTGAATCCCGCGCCCAACTCGGTGAAGTCGCGAATCGCCTCCAGTCTCGCCCGGGCGGTCGTCGTCAGCGCGGCCTCATCCGGCACGATCACGTAGGCGAACGCCTGGATCGCCGACCGGCCGACGCGGCCGCGCAATTGATAGAGATCGGCCAGGCCGAACAGATCGGCCCGGTGGATGATGATCGTGTTGGCGCGGGGAATGTCGAGCCCCGATTCGACGATTGCCGTGGAGAGGAGCAGATCGGCCTTGCCGCTGACGAATCGTTCCATCGCGGCCTCCAGCAGCGCGGTGCGCATCTGGCCGTGGGCCATGACGATCCGCGCCTCCGGGACGAGTTCGGCCAACATCCGCCCCATCCGTTCCAGATCCTGGATCCGGTTGTCGATGAAAAAACACTGCCCGCCACGCTCCAGCTCGAACCGGATGGCCGATCGGATCAGCTCACGGTCGAAGGGAACCAGCCGGGTCTGCACGGCGAGCCGGTCGGGCGGGGGTGTTTCGATCAGGGAGAGATCCCTCAGTCCCAGCAGGCCCATCTGCAGGGTGCGCGGAATGGGCGTGGCCGACAGCGTGAGGCAATCGATCGATTGCTTGAGCGTTTTGATCCGCTCCTTCTGCCGCACGCCGAAGCGCTGCTCTTCATCGATGATCAGGAGGCCGAGGTCGCGGAACTGGATGTCCGCTTGCAGCAGTCGATGGGTGCCGATGATGATGTCGATTTCGCCCGTGGCTAGGGCGCGGCGGATCTCCTTGAGTTCGGCCGCCGACTGGAACCGGCTCAAGCCACCGACCCGGATGGGAAAGGGCGAGAAACGCTTCGTGAAGTTGCGGGTGTGCTGCTGGGCCAGCAGGGTGGTGGGCACGAGGATCGCCGTCTGTTTCCCGTCCATGGCCACTTTGAACGCGGCGCGCATCGCGACTTCGGTCTTGCCGTAGCCCACGTCGCCGCAGACCAGCCGGTCCATCGGATGGGGCGCTTCGAGGCTGCGGTCGACCTCCTCGATCGACCGGAGCTGGTCGGGGGTCTCCTCGTATTCAAATCCGGCGGCAAACGCGTGCGCGGCCGGCCCGTCGACCGGAAAGGCATGGCCGTCGGCGATCGACCGGGCG
>JBGPUQ010000041.1:0-8198 GCA_041491185.1 Nitrospiria bacterium
CGGGGCGCATAGCCCCAGTCGGTCGTGTGCAGATGCGCCACGGTGACGGGCGTGCGCGCCAGCACGCCGGCCACCCGTCCCAGCACGCCGGCCGCATAGCCGTGCGTGTGAAGGATGGTCACCTCGTGACCGCGGAACCAGCGCGCCAGACGCCACAGTTCCGCCGCGCGATGCGCGCCATTCCACTCAAAACAGTCGACGCTGACGCCGGCCAGTTGCAACTCTTCGGCGATCGCTCCCCGACTCACCAGGCAGAGCACGCGGGCCCGATAGCGGGCGCGGTCCACGCCCCGCACCAGCGAGGCCAGCACCCGTTCCATGCCGCCGATCTCCAGCGATTCCACCAGATGCAGCACGGTCACGCGACCCGACGTCCCGTCGGAACGGTGTCCGGCGGGCGCGGTGACGGCGACGGAACGAGATGATGCGCGCTCGTGCGTCTGTCCCACCGGCGAAAGCTTCATCCCCGCCCCCCGACGATCGTCAACAGCGTCTCCATCCGATGCCGATAGGTATGCCGGGCCAGGACCGACTGCTGGCCGCGCCGGGCGATCGTCTGCCGTTCTTCGGGATGCTCGCGGTAATATCGGAGTTTTGCCAGGCAATCCTCGGCGTCATGGAACGCGACAAACTCCCAGCCGGAGACAAAGAGCGCGCCCAGGTCCTTCTTCTCATCGCTGAAGAGACAGCCGCCCGCCGCCATGATTTCAAAAACCCTCGTGTTGGCCATCGCCCCGTAGCGTTCGGGATCGCCCCCGAAACCGTAGTGAAGATTCAAGGCGGCCGGGGTCTGTTGGTAGAGCCGGCGCCACCCGCTCTCGCGGAGCGAGCCGCCCCGGATCGCCCCGCGCAGCGGCCCATCGTCGAGCCTCCGGCTCCATCCGGGGCCCCAGATCGCCACGCGACAGTTCCACAATTTGGACAAAAAGCACTCCCGCTCCGGATACCACGAACCCACGAAGATCGCTTCATCCGCCGGATCGACGGCGCCCGGCGCGCCCCCGCCGGCCGGCGCGATCACGTCGGCCCACTCGGGCCGGCAGCCGAACGGCAACCACTGGACATGGCGGTGGCCGGCGGCGGCATGACGGTCGCGGCTGAGGCTGTCGCTGACGAAGAGATGATCGTAGGCGGGCGCGACCGCCATGGTATAGTCGAAATGGGCGGGATAATCGGCGAACCAATTGGCCGTGATGACCGACCGGCGGCGAATCCGGGCCAGCGTCTCCGGTTGAATGGTCACACCGCCCAGCACCAGCAGGAGATCGGGCCGCGTCTCATCAACGGTGCGGAGCAGGACGCGATTCAACCGGCGCACGTCCCAGGCCTGCAGCGAGGGGACGCGATCCCGCACGCGGCCGGGCAGACGATAGCGGTAATGCTCAAAGACGCCGACGTCGTGGCCCATCTCCCGCAACGTGGCTTCCACATAGTCGTTCACCGCCGTGAAGTGCGGGTTGCGGTATGTCGACAGGAGGATCTTCATCTCACGACGGCGCGGCGAACGCCCTCCTGACCACGTGCCAATCCCCAAGGGCGATGTAGCGGTAGCGGATCACGATGCTGCCGTAGACGACCGAAAAGACCACGCCGTTGACCGCCAGCACGAGGAATGACGCGAGCCGGCCCTGTTCGGCCTGCGCCTGCAGGAGGCCGAGCGGGTATCCCAGCGTCAGGACCGCGGCGGCGGCCGCGACGATTCCCGCCAGGGGCACGGCGTAGACATGCCGGAAGAAGAGCGGCCACGAAATCTTCATGTAGCGGTGAAACGCCGTGAGAAAGTAGCTGTAGCCGACGATCATGGAAAATGCGGTGGCGCAGAGCACGCCCCGGAGGCCGATCGTCATCGCCAGCACGGTGCTCAGACAGACATTCAACACGGCGGCGGTGATCAACGCCTTCATTTCATATTGGACGACGCCGATGCCTCTGGCCACCGCCATGCCCATGCCCGTCAGCAGATAGAACAGATAGGCCACGGTCAACACTTGCAGCGCCAGGACGGCGTCGGTCAATTGCCTCGCGCCGAGCCAGGCCGTCATCATCGGCTGAGCCGAGACGACGGTGAAGCCGGCCAGCGGGAAGGCGATCACCACCAGATATTTAGAGCCGCGCTCGTAGAGTTCACGCAGCAGCTGCGGATTGCGTTGCGCATGCAGTTCGGCGGCAGCCGGTAAAATCGCCGGCAGCAGCACGGTGGGCAACGATCGGGTCAACCCCGCCACCTTCGACCCCAACTCATAGAAGGTCACCTGCCCCAGACCGACAAAATGGCCCAGAAGCAGCTTGTCGGCATTCATATGGACGAGTTCGGCGCCCTTGCTCGCCTGGACCTGCACTCCGTATCGAAATAGCTGCCGGAAGGTTGCGCGGGTGGCGCGGGAGAGCGACAACTGCAGGCCGGGACAGCGGCGATAGGCCATCACCACCTCCGCGGTGACATGGAAGAGCGCGGTGGCGAGCCCGGCCGCCGCAAGCCCGGTGAGTCCGTAGCCCGCGGCCAGGAGCGCCACGGTGGCCGTCGCATTGAGCAGGCCGGCCACGACGGCGATGCCGTTGAGCAGTTCGAGTTGATGGAGCGAAAACAGCAGCGACCGGTAGACCATGCAAAGCGTGCGGACGACAAAGACCGCCAGCACCACCCAGTAGACCGGCGCGACGTTTTCGCCAAGCTTGAGAAACCGGAACAGCGGCGGCTGGACCAGCCATCCAACGACGAGCACCGCGGCGCTGAACAGCGCGTAAAACAGCCAGCCGGTGGCGATGATGTCGTTGCGGCGGCGGCTGTTGCCCAACGTCTGCGCTTCGGTCAGATGTTTGATGAACGCCGAGCCGACCCCGAGATCCAGGAGTCCGAAATAGGTGATCGTGGCGGAGAGAATGACCCAGATCCCGTACTGTTCGACGCCGAGACGGGAGAGGATATAGGGGGTCAGCAGCAGGCTCACGCCCAGCCCGACCAGATAGGCCGCCGCACCGGAGACGGTGTTGCGGATCAGTGTGCGGCTCAGGCTCGACATGTTACGCGCGCGGCATCGGCCCCGCGGCGTCGACCGGGTGCATCTCGGGCTGCGACACGATGACGACGATCAACCCGACGATCAGCCAGAAGGGTTCCATGATGCGGACGATAATGAAGGTATTGGCGCCGATGGCATGCACCAATAACCCCGCGTAGCCGGCGAGAAATCCAAGGACGAGCCCCTGGGCCCACGGAATCGTCAGCGTCCGATAGGCCGCGATCATGCGCGACCAGAGCGAATAGAGCAGATAGAGAAAGGCCAGCAGGCCGAGCAGGCCCGTGTCGACCAGCACTTTGAAGTATTGCGCATCGATGAAGCCGTATCCCGTCACCCCGTATCCGAACAGCGGATGGTGAAGCCAGTCCCGCGTCGACGTTTCCCAGCTGATCAACCGGGCCGACGTCGACGTGTCCAGCATCACCCGGCCGACCCGCAACTGCCCCTCCTCCTGGGGCTGGGTGAAGGTTTCGTTGACACGGTGTTTGATCCGCTCCGGCACGATGAAGGGGCTCAGCGACAGCAGCAACGCCAGACCGAGGAACAACACCACCCGCTTGCGGCTGAGCGCCAGCAACGTCAGCAACGCCGCGCCCAGCCCAAGATATGAACCTCGCGACAGCGTGGCCGAGAGCGCGATCAGCACCCCCGCGGCCAGCGCGCCCAGCAGCAGCTTGAACCGTTGCTCTTTCACGCAGAGATACAATCCCGCCACCACGGAGAACATGAGCACGAGATAGCCCCCCAGGGTGTTCGGCTCTCCGATCTCTCCTTCGAACGGCGCGCTGGCCCGCACCCCGCTGGGAATCTGCATGATCGCGTAGAGGCTGACGATCCCGCAGGTGATCAGCGCGGCGATGAGATAGCGCTTCGCCTGTTCCGCCGTGTGGATGTGGTTGACGACCATAAAATAAATAAAAAAGTACTCAAAATATTTCAGGGTATAGAGCCACCCCACCACCGGCCGCACCCGACCGAAGAGCATGCCAACCAGCGTGGCAATCACACAGGCCCCAATATAACAGATAATCGGCCGATTCAGCGGTGTCCGCATGACAACGCCCAGTTCCTTGTGCACGGCGGTTTTGATCAGCCAGCTCACGCCGATCACGAGCAGGAGGATATCGTCAAATCGGAGGGTCAGACCACGACCGGCCATGCTTTTGCCGGCCATCGATCCGACGACGAGTTCGGGGGAGAGGAGCATGGAAAAGATGAGCAGGTAGAGGGCAAAGGGCGTGGACAGCAGGGCGGCCGCGCAGACGGCCGCCAACGCGAAGATCACCAGCGCGTGGGCGGGGCTCATCTGCTGGAGGATGAACGCCGTGGTCAGCGCCAGCAACGGCAGCAGCAGGAGTTGGAAGGGCCACGGCTCGACTCGATGCATGGTGCGCATGCCCCTCTGCTCTCCTCCGATGACTGAGCGACCGCGATCGATTGGACCGGGATGGCTCGAGCGCGCTAGTGGCGGCCGGCCGCCTTGGCCGGCCCCGTCGCCGTCTCGGTGGGACCCGAGGCGAAATAGGGATAGTGGTAGTCAAATTGATAGGAATCCATCGAGATCTCGGCCCGGATATTATTCAACACGATCCCCAGCACCTTGACCTGCGCCTGTTCAAGAATCATCTTGGCCCGGCGCAAGGCGACCCGGGGAATATCGCCCACTTGATAGACCAGCAGCGTGCCGTCGGCCTTTCGGCCCATGATGATCGAGTCCGCCACCGGCAGAATCGGCGGGACGTCGAAGATGATCAGATCATACTCCTGCTTGAGCTGGGTCATGAGTTCGTCGAACCGGGCGGAGTTCAAACACTCGGAGGGATTGGGCGGCAAAAACCCGCTGGTAATGATGTTCAATTTGTCGATGCCGGGAAGCGCCATCACCTCTTCGACCTGGAAACGCCCCATCAACAGGTCCGGCAGGCTGCGGCACACCTGCGGGAATGTTTTGGTGCCCAGGAGCAGCTCGGTCAGGCCGGGGGATTTGTCAATGCCGAAGACCTGGTGGATCGCCGGTCGCCGCAAGTCGGCGTCGATCACCAACACCCGCTTGCCGGCCTGCGCCATGCTGAGGGCGGTATTGACCACCACGCTGGTTTTGCCTTCACCGATCCCCACGCTGGTGAACTGGATCACCTGCAACGGCTTACCGAGCGCCGTAAAGAGGAGATTGGTGCGAAGCGACCGGTAACTTTCCGCCAGCGCCGATTTCGGCGCATAGAGCGAGGCGAGATCGGCCGCCGACCGTCCACGATCGGTCCGGTCCCCGTGGCGCGCTTGACCCGTCGAGGATGGCCGGTGATTTTTGCCCGGGAGCAGATGCCGTCCCGCCCATCCGACCCAGGCCATCAGTGTCATCGCAGGGGCGGCGCCTTCCGGTTCGGATGATTGCATCACGTCCGGGCCGGCCTGCGGCAACACGCCCAGAACAGGCAGACCCAAGAAGCTCTCGACATCTTCGATCGTCCCCAGCGATGTGTCGAACGACTCCTGCACAATACCAATAATTACTCCCAGGAGGCAGCCGATCAACGCGCCGACCAGCACGTTCAGCCCCGTATGCGGGGCGTTGATCGGGACCATGGCGGCAAACGCCGGTTGCAGCGGGGTGACTTCGATGATTTTCTCCGCCCCTTTGATCAACGCTTCCTGATGCTTGCTCTTCAACAGCGAGTAGATGTCGTTGTCGATCTTGACCTCGCGCTCCATTCGGGCCAGCCGGAGCGCTTTTTCCGGCACGCGGTGATATTGCCCCTGAAACGTCCGCAACCGTTCGGCCAACTGATCCTTCCGGCTCTCATAGGTCGACCGTTTGGCCGTTAGTTCCCTCGCCATTTCCGATTTGACCACTTTGACTTTTTCGTCCAATTCTTTGACCTGTGGGTGTTCCGGCCGGTACGAGATCAGGAGCGTCTCGCGTTCCTGCTGCAACTCCATCAGCCGGGTATTGAGCATAAAGATCTGGGCCGCCGCCTCTTCGGTGAAGATCCGGCTGGGGTCGCCCAACAACACCGGGCCGGCCCCCAGATGCCCTTCACGCTGTAATTGGCCGAGTTGCTCATCGATTTCATCCAATGTCCGGATCGCTTTGTTGTGATCGGCCTCGACTCGGGTCAGCTCCGTCAGCGCCGCTTTCGCCTCTTCACTGAGTTCCACGATGCCTTCGGTTGTCTTGAAGTGCTCCACCGACTGTTCCGCGGCCTGCAATTGTTCTCCAACCACGGTTAATTGTTTTTGAATAAAATCGGTCGCGTCCGCCACCTGGCGGTTTCGGTCATAAATATTCTCCTGGCGATAGGCCGCCACCACGGCGTTGGCCAACCGCTCCGCTTCGGCCGCCTGCTCCGCGGTCACCGTCACCCGGATGATGTTCGTATTGCCTTCCCGCTCCACCTTGAGCCGCCGCTGGAGATCGAGCACCGTTTTCAGCAGAATGGGGTTGTGCTTGATGGTGTCGCTGTCCGTGCCAGCGGGAATCAATCCGGCGGCTTTTGCCGCCGCCTCGACCACGGGATAGCTTTTGACCACTTCCGTCTGGCTGGCGATATCATCGGCATAGGAGTAGGTCATCATCTCGATGAAGAGGCCCGTCATACTGCTGGAGCGATCAAACTTGACGCTGGCCGTCGCCTCGTACAGCGGCGCCGGTTTCAACACTTCCGACAACCCGAACGCCGCGATCGCCACCAGGATCGACGTCAACGCGATCGTCCGCCGCTGCTTTCTGAGAATCTGCCAGTAGTCGCGAAGGTTCAGCTCATATTGGGCCATGAACGACTTCCTCCCTAATTATTCTTAATCGTCTGGTAGAGAATAATCGGTTGGAGCGCCTGCGTAATCACTTCCAACGTCGGCTTAATATGTTTGATAAACACGTTCCAGTCGCCGATCTGGCTGCTCGGCACATAAATAATATCCTGATCTTTGAGGATGAGGTTTTGCGCAAGGTCGCCTTTATGGAGCAATTGGTCCACATCGGCCGCCAAGATCTGCGGCTGTTCCAACCCGCCACGCAGCACCCGCACGCTGGGCAAATAGGCCTCTGTCGTATAGCCGTTGGCTTCACCCAGTGCCTGGACGACGGTCGTTCCCGGCGTCAGGGGGAACACGCCGGGTTTGTTCACTTCGCCAAAAACATAAAATCGATCCGGCACCACTTTTTGCTTAAAGAGCACCTGGACGCGCGGTTCCTTGACATAGGGCGCCAACGATTCCGCCAATCGGCTTTCCGCCTCAAGCGCGGTCAGTCCTTTGACATCCAGATCAATGAAGGAAACCGACAGTTGCCCATTGTCCCGAACGGTCGAGGTAAACCGATCTTCACCCGCCCCTCGGCGAACGATCACCTCCAGGACATCCCCGGGACTGATCGTCAGAAGGCCGGGCCGGGCGCTCGATGCCGGCAGCGTGGAGATGGCCGTCGGCGTCGGCGTTTGGATCGCGCAGCCGACTCCAATAAAGATGATTAGCAGTCCGCCAACCCACACACGCCAAGACTGTTGTTGTCTCATCTGCATCGCTCTCTCCATTCCGAACGCGTTGTCCATACTGATCGAATCGTCGGCGTCGTGCGCCTGATAAATTAACTGTAGCCGAGGTCGGTAAACCTGTCAAATAATAGCGTAAGATCAAGCAGATGCCAGCAACATCGTTCAACGGGCCATTCGGGCGGCCCGAACATCATGCTGTGGCTTATCGGTGCGGGGATGGGAACTGTCGGCACAAGAGACGAATAAACTGGCCAACGACTTCGACGAATCGGATCACATAGTTCTGGAACACTGGCCGATCGGGTGAAAGGAAGAGGTGTTGCGCCAGGACAGTCTTGGGCGGACAGAGCGTGCCGAGGATAAACCGCCCTTTTGCGATGAAGCCTCGGCGCAGTGCCGCATGCGCCAGATAGCTCATGCCGCCACGACGGATGCCGCGCTTCAAACAGAAGGAAAACAACCACTCGCCGGGAGACGGCGCACCTGGCCGCAGCGCGGTAAGCACTGGCTGGGGAACTGCCGCCCCCATGCTGTTGTGCACAAACTCCAGAACAGGCTGTATTAACCGGTTGATTCCCCACTGCTCCGCCCGTTGAACAATGACCTCCCAATCCAGCCGGTCGCGCTCCCGATGAATGAGCCAGGCCAGATCGGCCGCCCAAACGAGTCGGCTCAGCGAATGGCTCAC
>JBGPUQ010000042.1:0-8027 GCA_041491185.1 Nitrospiria bacterium
GATGACGCGGCCAATATTGGCCTGCAAGCTTTTGATGAGCGAAAATGATGCCATCGGCCTCGGGTAATCCCAACAAATATGGGACTCTGTTGAGTCTACCAGAGGGGTCTGGAAGCGTCAAACCGAGGGAAGAACGGGTAGCTAGGTCGCTAGGTGATCAGGTAGCTAGAAAAAGAAGAGTTCGGGCCGGATCTCTTCCTAGCTACCCAGCCATCTAGCAACCCAGCCACCTTTACTATGTTAGAATGTGGCATGTTCATCGGCCTCACCGGTGGAATCGCCTGTGGAAAAAGTCTGGCAGCCAAATTCTTTCAAGAGCTTGGAGTCCATCTTATCGATGCCGACGACCTGGCTCACCAACTGATCGAGCCCGGCCGGCCCGGCTACCGGGCCGTGCTGGAGACCTTTGGGCCGTCTATCCTCGATGCGGAAGGAGCCGCGCCGGCCCCCATCAACCGCCGCCGGCTGGGCCGCATCATCTTTGCCGACACCGCCCAGCGGGCCCGGCTGGAAACGATTCTCCACCCGTTGATCTTTGCCGACGCCGCCCGGCAACGGGCCGCGTTGGAGGCGGCCGATTCCCCCGCACTCATCATGTTTGCCGCCCCGCTGCTGTTCGAGACGGGCGCCGACCGGCTGGTCGACCGCACCATCGCTGTCGTCGCGGACGAAGCAACCCAGGTGGGCCGCCTGATGGCGCGGGACGGGCTGAGCCGTGACGAGGCGCGGCAGCGGATTGGCGCGCAGATGCCCGTGGCCGAGAAACAACGGCGCGCGGACGACACGATCGATGGCGCCCGCCCGCCCGAAGAGGTCCGCCGGCAGGTCGTGGAACTCTTCAAAACCCTTGTCGGCCGTCACCGGCACGAGCGCGGACAATCGCCGGGCGTCGAGGGTCAGGATTGACTTTCGCCCTGAGCTGTTCATAAAATCGAAAACCACCGACCGACGCATGAAACCTCATCGCATCACAAAAGCCGTCATCCCCGCAGCCGGCCTCGGCACGCGATTTCTCCCGGCGACCAAAGCCTCGCCGAAGGAGATGCTGCCGCTGGTCGACAAACCGATCATCCAGTACGTTGTGGAAGAGGCCGTGGCGGCCGGGATCACGGAAATCATTATCGTGACGGGCCGCAGCAAACGCGCCATCGAAGACCATTTCGACACCGCGATAGAGCTGGAACAGCTGCTCAAAGCCAATGGAAAGGCCCGCCTGCTGAATGAGCTTCAGCAACTGACCCGGTTGGCCAACATTTGCTACGTCCGCCAGCCCCGTCCCCGTGGGCTGGGGGATGCCATTCTCTGCGCCGAACCGTTCTTGAGCGGGGAGCCCTTTGCCGTGCTGCTGGGCGACGACGTCATCACCGGCCGGGTACCGGCCATCGCCCAGCTGATCGCGGTCTATGAAAAATTCCACCGGCCGGTGGTCGCCGTCCAGACGGTTCCGACCGTCGACCTGCACCGCTACGGCGTGATCGGCGGCCGGTCGATCGGCAAGAACCTCTACCACGTGTCGACGCTGGTGGAGAAGCCGGCGCCGCACCGGGCGCCCTCCCGCCTGGGCATCGTCGGCCGATATGTCTTAACCCCCCATGTCTTCGAGTGGCTCAAAAAAATTCCCACGGGCCGCGGCGGCGAACTCCAACTCACCGATGCCCTGCGGGGCTGCGCGTCGACGGAAGGGTTGTACGGCTGGAAACTCATCGGGCAACGGTACGATGCCGGCGACAAGCTGGGCTTTCTCAAAGCCACGGTCGAACTGGGCCTCAAGCACCCGGAGCTGGGGCGGGCGTTTCGCAGTTTTCTCCGACGGATCTGAAGAGGAGACGTCCCGTGCAGAGCGACCGCGCAGACCGACGATGCATCATGAGGATGGCGTGACGCCGACCTACTTTCTCAAGACGGACGCGTTCAAGGGGGAGAGCACGGCGCCGCCGATCGATCTCTACGAAACGGCCGATGCCGTCATTCTTGAAGCGGATCTGCCGGGCGTCGATTCCGCCACGCTCCGCCTGACCGCCAGTGATCATCAAATCCGGATTGAAGGGAGCTGTCGATCCCGCACCGTGCAGGGACGCTATTTGCAGATGGAGCGCTGTCACGAGGAGTTTTCCCGGCTCGTGCCACTCCCCACGGCGATCGACCCCCACCACGCCATTGCTCGATATGAACGCGGCGTGCTGATGATGACGTTTCCAAAGATCAAGGACCGGCGCAAGACCACGATCACGATTCCGGTGACCGGCTCCTAACCAACGAGGGCGCACAGGGTGACCAATCAGACCGAACAGGAAGGGCAGCCGATCGAAATTCCACAGACCATGCCGCTGCTGCCGATCCGCGACATCGTCGTCTTTCCAGCCATGGTCCTCCCGCTGTTCGTCGGCCGGGATCTGTCCATCAAGGCAATCGACGAGGCGTTGGCCGGCAACCGCATGGTCGTGCTGGCCGCGCAGCGCTCGTTGGACGTCGAGCAACCCAAGGCCGATGACATCCATACCATGGGGACCGTGGGCATGATCATGCGGATGCTGAAATTGCCCGACGGCCGGACAAAAATTTTGGTGCAGGGTCTGGCCCGGGCCAAAGTGGTGGAGTACCTGCAGACCGACCCCTACTACCTCGTCAAGATCGAACGGGTGCGGGAAATCAAACTCCCGGAATTATCGCTGGAGGGCGAAGCCCTGATCCGCTCGGTCCGCGAACAACTGGACAAGATCGTGGGGTTCGGCCGGGTCTTGCTGCCCGACGTGCTGGCCTTGATTGAAAATCTCGACGACCCCGGTCGTCTCGCGGACATGGTCGTCTCCAACCTGGGCCTCAAAGTGGAAGCCGCCCAGGAAGTGCTCGAGATTGTCGACCCGGTGGCCCGGCTGCGCAAGGTCAACGACCTGCTCGCCAAGGAGCTGGAACTCCTGTCGATGCAGCAGAAGATCCAGGCCGAGGCCAAGGGGGAGATGGACAAGACCCAGCGGGAATATTTTCTCCGCGAACAGCTCAAGGCGATCCAGAAAGAATTGGGAGAGTCTGACGAGCGCGCCGAGGAAATCAACGAATTCCGCAAACGCATTAAAGAAGCCAAAATGGGGGAGAAGGTCTTCAAGGAGGCGGAAAAGCAGCTGACCCGTCTGGAGAAGATGCATCCCGACAGCGCCGAGGCGACCACGGTGCGCACCTACCTAGAGTGGCTGGTTGAACTACCCTGGAGCAAAAAAACGAAGGATATACTCGACATCAAAGCGGCCAAAAAGATCCTGGATGAAGACCACTATGACCTGGAGAAGGTCAAAGAACGCATCCTGGAATACCTGGCCGTGCGCAAACTGAAGGAAAAAATGAAAGGGCCGATCCTCTGCTTCGTCGGGCCGCCGGGCGTGGGCAAAACCTCGCTCGGACGGTCGATCGCCCGCTCGATGGGACGCGAGTTCGTCCGCATCTCGCTGGGCGGCATCCGTGACGAAGCGGAGATCCGCGGCCACCGGCGCACCTACGTGGGAGCGCTGCCCGGCCGGATCATCCAGGGCATCAAACAGGCCGGATCGAATAATCCGGTCTTCATGATGGATGAGATTGACAAGGTGGGCATGGACTTTCGGGGCGACCCCTCGGCGGCGCTGCTCGAGGTGCTCGATCCCGAACAGAACAACGCCTTCTCGGACCATTACCTGGGCGTCCCGTTCGATCTCTCCAACGTCATGTTCATCACGACGGCGAATCTGATCGATCCGATTCCGTCGGCGCTGCTGGATCGCATGGAGATCATTCCGATCTCCGGCTACACGACGGAAGAGAAGGTCGGCATCGCGCGGAACTATGTGATCCCGCGCCAGCTGACTGAACACGGCCTGAAAACCGAACAGATCGCCTTTACCGATCCCTCGCTGCGCGCCATCATCACCCAATACACGCGGGAAGCCGGGGTGCGCAACATGGAGCGCGAGATCGCCAACGTGATGCGAAAAGTCGCCAGGAAAATCGCCGAAGGCAAGGAAGCCGGCGCCAAAATCCTCGCCTCCACGATCCACCGCTACTTGGGAACGCCGAAATTCCTTCCTGAAGCGGAACAAGAACAGGATGAAATCGGCGTCTCCACCGGTCTGGCGTGGACGGAAACGGGGGGCGACATTATTTACGTGGAAGCGTCCGCGGTCAAAGGGAAGGGCCAGCTCACGCTGACCGGCCACCTCGGCGACGTCATGAAAGAGTCGGCCCAGGCCGCCGTGAGTTATGTGCGCTCCCGTGAAAAAGAACTCGGCATCAAACCCGATACCTTTGCCAAACACGATCTCCATATCCATGTCCCGGCCGGCGCAATTCCAAAGGACGGGCCCTCCGCGGGTATCACGATGGCCACCGCCTTGGCGTCTGCGCTCACCAACGTGCCGGTCTCCAAAGAGGTCGCCATGACCGGGGAAGTCACGCTGCGGGGACGCGTGCTGCCCATCGGGGGCTTAAAGGAAAAACTCCTCGCCGCCAAACGGGCCGGGATCAAGACCGTCGTCCTGCCCCGGCGGAACAAAAAAGATCTCGACGACGTGCCGATGCATGTTCGGCGGGGGCTCCAGCTCGTCTTTGCCGAGACGATGGACGATGTGCTCCGGGCAGCGCTCAAACGGCCGGGTGAAGTGAGCCGGTCGAAAAGCCACGTGAATCAGAAGCCCCGCCGCTCAGGCGCACACGCCACCGCCAGGACTTCCATCTCGGCCGCCGACGCTTCGACTCGGGCCACGGCCCCTCGTCAGGGCTCGGGACAAGCCTCCGGCCGCGGGTCCCTCGCTCAGGTTCCGCCCCGCAGGCGAAGAACGCGGAAGCCGCGCGTGCTGCCCGCGGGGCTCCACTGACCCGCCGCATGCACGTCGCCCAGTTGGGGGAACGGCAATTAATCGACCGGATGGTGCGCCGCCTCCCGCCCGCGTCATCCGACGTGATGATCGGGCCGGGAGATGATTGTGCGATGGTTCGTCCCGCGCGGGGACGGGCCCTGCTGGTCACAACCGATCAACTGATCGAAGGCATCCATTTCCAGTGGTCATGGAGCGACGCGACCCAGCTGGGGTATCGGGCGGGCGCCGTGACGTTGAGCGATATCGCCGCCATGGGGGGAGTGCCCCGCTATGTTCTTCTCAGCCTGGGGATTCCGCCTCGCACGACGGTGGACATCGTCAGTCGATTCTGCCGCGGGCTGCGCGCGCTGTTGTCCCGCCATCGGGTCCATCTCATCGGCGGCGATACCGCCGCGGCGCCGCAATTTCATGCGGTCATGACCGCCATCGGCGACATCGAGCCCAACGGGGCGGTGAGCCGGAGCGGGGCTCGACCGGGCGATCTGATCATGGTCACCGGGACGCTCGGCGACGCCGCGGCGGGACTCCATCTCCTGCAGACGACCGCCGGCCGCCGGGTGGGCGTCCGGACGCGGACTCGCCGCGCCTCACCCAAGGCCCGAAGTGTCGGTGAACAACGACTCATCCGACGCCAGCTCTATCCAACCCCTCGGCTCCACGCGGGCCGCGCGGTGGCCCGGCACCGACTGGCCACGGCCATGCTGGATCTCTCCGACGGCCTGACGATCGATCTGGACCGACTCTGCCGGGCCAGCGGCGTGGGGGCGACGGTGATCAGCGAACAGCTTCCGCTTTCTCCGGAACTGATGGCCTATGGCCGCCGTGCCCGATTGGATCCGATTCAGATTGCGTTGGCCGGCGGGGAAGATTATGAGTTGCTGTTCACCGTCCGGCCGGCCCGTGCGGATCGATGTGCGCAAGTGTTCCGTCGGCTCCGGCTCAACTGCTGTTGTATCGGCCGGATCGAACGCCGCGCGGCCGGTCCGCGGGTCACCGTCATGCGCGGCGGGCGGCGCCGCGCGGCCGGCCGATTCAGGGGTTACGAGCACTTTCGCGCGCCGATGATGCCGCGGATATGATCACACGCCGACGACTACCGTTCAAGATGATCTGGGGACGCCTCATCGTCCGTCTCCATCGATTGGTCCGCCCCGGAGAACGGCCCGAGGAGACGGCCCTCGCCTTTGCCGTGGGCGTGTTCATCGCCTTTACGCCGACATTCGGTTTTCACTACTTTACCGCACTGATCATTTTTTGGCTCTTCCGGCTCAACCTGCCGGCGCTGCTCGTGGGAACGACGGTGAACAATCCGCTCACCATCGTCCCGCTCTATAGCTTTTGCCTCTGGGTCGGACTCTTGCTGGTCGGCGGGACTGAACCACGCCAGCCGATCGAGTGGAACCATTCGTTGATCGATCTGCTGGTGCAACTAAAGCCGCTGCTGGTACCGTTTGTCACGGGCACGCTGGTCGTGGGGGCCGTGGCGGCGATCGCCGGGTATTTGGGGTACTTGCTCTGCTATCGACTGATTCACCAGCTGATTCGCCGACGATTGCTGATGAAACAGCGAACCGGCAAACGGACGGCGGTCCCGATCGCTCCGGACCGGTCCGATCGGAAACAAGAACCGCTGCCCTAAGCGCCGACCGCCAGCTGCTCGGCCATATCGAGACGCACGCTGATCATTTTGGAAATGCCGGGCTCTTCCATCGTGACGCCGTAGAGCTGGTCGGCCACCTCCATCGTGCGTTTGTTGTGGGTCACGATGATGAACTGGGTCTGCTGCGCCATCGATTTGAGCACCGTGGTAAAGCGCCGGACGTTCTCCTCGTCCAACGGCGCGTCGATCTCATCCAACAGACAGAAGGGGCTGGGGGCAATGAGGAAGCTGGCCATCAACAATGAGATGGCCGTCAACGCCTTTTCGCCTCCGGAGAGGAGATGGATCGTCCGCAACCGCTTCCCCGGCGGCTGGGCCATGATCTCAATCCCCGAGTCCAGCGGATTGTCTTCATCCAGCAGGGTCAACGAGGCCTGCCCGCCCTGGAAGAATCGACTGAACAACTCGCCGAACTGACGGTTGAGCTGGGCGAACGTCTCCAGAAAGAGACTGCGCGTCGTGCGGTTGATCTTGGTAATGGCCGACCGCAAATCTTCCATGGACTGGGTGAGATCACTCTCCTGCTTGGTCAAAAATTCAAACCGCTGCTCAAGCTCCTGGTACTCCTCGATGGCGGCGGGGTTCACCGGCCCGAGTTGGTCCAGCTTCGCCTTCAGCGCGGCAATTTCCGTTTCCGCCGCCGCGACGACCGCCTCCTCATGGCTCAGCTCGGCCGAACCGGCCTCGACGGGTCGGCTCGACAGTCCCGCCGCCGCAGCGAGGGGCGTCGCTTCCAACAGCGCCGCCTCAGCCGACAGATGATAGATCGTGGAAAGGAAATCGGTAATGCGATCGATCTGATGGGCCAGTTCCGCCGTGTGCCGTTCGCCGACCGCCACCGCTTCCTGGAGCTGATCCAGCCCGCGCCGCTGCGTTTTCTCGTCCGCTTGGTGCATCCGCAAACTCATCTGCCGCTGCTCCACCGCATCCAGCACCAGGCGCCGTCGCTCGCGCAACTCCTCCAGTTGCGCGGTCGCCATGCGTTGCTGCTCGATCAGGCGCCCTTCCTCTTCGCGGGCTCGCGCCTGCTGCGCGGCCAGCCATTGCCGGCGCGCCGCCTTCTCCTCCTGTTGCAGGACCAAATGGTCGGCCAATCGCTGAAGATGCGCCACGGCCGCCGACGCCTGTTCCACCCGCTCCCATCCGCTGGCAAGCGCCACCTTGAGCTGCGTTAACTGCTCTTGCGCGGCTTCCCGTGCTTGGGAGGCCCGGGCCACGGCCGCGCTCTGTTCGATCGCCTGCCGCTCGACCGCCTCGCGCTGCCGCACGAATTCCACCAGCTCCTCTCCGACCTGTCGTCGCTGCCGGTCGGCCTCATCGCCGGCCTGGGCGGCAACGGTCAATTCATGATCGATGAGGCCAAGCTGTTCGCGGAGTCTCGCGTCGGCCTGGACCAGCCGGTCCAGCTCTTTCTGATGGCTCAACTGATCCACCTGCAGCACCTGCAAGGCCTGCCGTCGATCGCCTTCTTCCCCAGTCAGCGCGTCGAGCCGTTCCTGGTACTGCTGGAGCCGTTGGGACAA
>JBGPUQ010000043.1:0-8006 GCA_041491185.1 Nitrospiria bacterium
CCGCACGGCTCGCCGTCGGCCACGACTTTGAGATGACCGAACTCGCCCGCCCGGCCGCTGGGACCGCGCCAGAGTTGACCATCGAGCACCAGCCCTCCGCCGACCCCGGTGCCGATCGTGATGAAGAGAAAATCGCGTATGCCCCGAGCGGCGCCCATCCACTGTTCGCCGATCGCCGCGGCGTTGGCGTCATTTTCGACCACCACCGGCCGACCGGTCGCCGCCTCCAGCCGGTCCCGCAACGGGAAATTCTCCCAACCCGGAAAATTCGGCGAGGCGATCACCCGTCCCTGCTTCACATCGAGCACGCCGGGCACGCCGATGCCGATCGACCGCTCCACACCGAATCCTCCACCCGGGGCGGACGCGGCGGCGGATGGCCGGCCAACCTGTCTCTCCAGATCATCAATGACGGCGGCGAGATTTTGAACCACCCGCGCCTGCCCGGCGGAGACCTCGGTCGACCGCGAGGCCCGTTCCACGATCTTGCCGTCTTCGGTCACGGCCAGCGCTTTGATCGTGGTCCCGCCCAGATCGACGCCGATGGCCACCCGACCGGATCGACTCATGGTCAACGGCTCACGCGCGCTGTCCGGTCCGGATCATCATCCCGTCGATTCGGAGGGCCGGCGGGTTTGGCCCCGGGGCACCACGACGATTCCCGACGAATCCACTTTATAGTTCACGCTGTCCTGCCGGCGGTCGTAACCGATCTCAACGCCCGGCGGCAGGGTATTAAACCGGTCCACAATGACCCGCCGAAGCTTCACGCCCTTGCCGATCTCGGTATGGTCCATCACCACCGACTCTTCCACCACCGCATCCGGATGGATGACGATGTTGCGCCCGAGAATGGAGCGGGTCACCTGGCCGCCGTTGATCAGCGTGCCCTGACCGATGAGGGCATCGCGGATGGCGCCCTCGAAGATCCGGACCGGCGGGGCGTCGTGGCCGTCGCCCAGTATCGGCCAGAGACGGTTGCGCAGATCGAACGCCGGAGTCGGTCCCAGGAGATCCATGTGCGCGCGCCAATAGGCGGCGATGTTGCCGACGTCCCGCCAGTAGCCGCGCTCCTCATAGGGGTTGAGTCCCGGCACCGCGTTGTCGAGAAAGTTGTAGGCGATCACGTTTCCCGATCGGCAGAGTTCCGGCAGGATCGTCTTGCCGAAATCGTGATCGGTGCTCTTCTTGGCGTCTTCCGTCAAGACCTCGATCAAGAGATCGCGGTTGAAAATATAGTTCCCCATTGATGAATAGGCGCGCGTCGGATCGCTGGGCATCGGCTTGGGATGATCGGGTTTCTCTTGAAACCCGGTAATCCGACCCTGTTCGTTAACCTCGATGATGCCGAAACCGCCGGCTTCCTGAATCGGCACCGGCAAGGCCGCCACGGTCACATCCGCCTTCCGGTCGAGGTGCACCGCCACCATCTGATTGATGTCCATCCGATAGATATGGTCGGCCCCGAAAATCAGGACCAGATCGGGATCGAAATCCTCCACCAGGTTGAGATTCTGAAAGACGGCGTCCGCGGTCCCCTGGTACCAGCTTTCGCCCCACCGCATTTGCGGCGGGACCACGGTCACGAAATGGTCTTTGATCCGGCCGCCGACCCGCCAAGCCAGCCGCAAATGCTCGATCAGGGACTGCGACTTATATTGCACCAGCACATAGAGAGAAAAAATCCCCGAGTTGGCAAAATTGCTCAACACAAAATCGACGATCCGATACCGCCCGCCGAAGGGCACGGCCGGCTTGCTCCGCTCGCGGGTGAGCGGATAGAGCCGTTCCCCCTTGCCGCCCGCCATGATGATGCCCAACAATTTCGGCCGCGCCATCGTTAGATCCGTGTGGTCGGCGTCAGCGCGCGGCAGGGCGGCGACGCAGCGCAGCGCTGCCGGCGATCGCGGTTGGGCACCGTGTGGCGATGAGCGCGGAGCGTGAGAGAGAATGTTCCCGAAGCCATGTGATAACCCCCGGACAATAGACGGAGGGAACAACAAAACCGGTCCAGGCACCGGATCGGCGATCTTTCGGCCACTATACGAAAGCTTTATAATGATGTCAAGGCAGCGGCGGCCCCCCCCGGCGTCCGTTTACACCCTCTGAAACGCTCTGTTAGAATGACGGTCAGCCATGGATGTACGGACCGTCAGCGCCGTGTTATCGGACATTGCCACCCTCCTGGAATTAAAAGGCGATAATCCCTTCAAGATCCGGGCCTACCGGAACGCGGCCCACATCGTTGACGGGTTGGGCGATGAGCTGATCACCCTGGTGCGGGAGGGCCGACTCGACGAGCAACAGGGGATCGGCGCCGCGCTCTCCGAGAAGATCGGCGAGTTGGTCAACACCGGCCGGTTGGCCTATTACGACGACCTCCGACGGGAGTTTCCTCCGACCATCTTCGAACTGCTGGACATTCCGGGGCTCGGCCCGAAAAAGGTCCGGTTGCTCTATCAGAAGCTCGGCATCCGCTCGCTGGGCGAACTCGAGTACGCCTGTCTGGAAAATCGGCTGCTCAATCTGGACGGCTTCGGAGAGAAAAGCCAGGCGAACATTCTGGACGGCATTCACCTCTTTAAAAAACATCGCGGTCAATTTCTTTATGCCGACGCCATGCAGGAGGCCGAAAAGATCGTCGCCCTGTTGCAATCGCTGCCCGAGGTCCGACGCATCAGCGTGGCCGGCAGCCTCCGGCGCCGGAAAGAAACCGTCAAGGATATCGATCTCGTCGCCAGCTCCGCCGCGCCCGCCGCGATCATGGAGCGGTTCGTCGCCCTCCCGTCAGTCGGCGAGGTCATCGCCCACGGCGAGACCAAAAGCAGCGTCCGGTTGGCATCGGGGATTCAGATTGATCTTCGCGTCGTGAGCGACCGGGAATTCCCCTACGCCCTTCACCATTTCACCGGCAGCAAAGAACATAATACGGCGTTGCGCGGCCTGGCAAAATCACGCGGGTTGAAAATGAACGAATACGGCCTCTTTCACGGGGACGAATTGATTCCGTGCGCGGACGAGGCCGCGCTCTTTGCCGCGCTCGGCATGGACGATATTCCGCCGGAATTGCGCGAAAATCTCGGGGAGATCGAGGCCGCGCAGTCGCACCGGCTGCCCGAGCTGATCGCGCCCGGCGACATTCAGGGCGTCTTTCACGCCCACACCACGGACAGCGATGGACGCCACTCGCTCGAACAAATGGTCGAGCGCGCCAGAACGCTGGGCTATCGCTATCTCGGCATCTCCGATCACAGCCGTTCGGCCCACTACGCCAACGGGCTGTCCATCGAGCGGGTCCTCGCCCAGCACGAGGCGATCGACGCGCTCCAGCAACGGTACACCGACATCACCATTTTCAAAGGCATCGAATCGGACATTTTACCCGACGGGTCGCTCGATTATCCCGACCCGGTCCTGTCACAGTTCGATTTCGTCATCGCCTCGGTCCACAGCCGGTTTACCATGACCGAGGAGGAGATGACCGCCCGCGTGATCAAAGCCATGAGCCACCCGGCCGTCACCATCCTGGGCCACCCGACCGGCCGGCTGCTGCTCTCCAGGGAGGGATACCAACTCAACCTGATGAACGTCTTGGAGGCGGCCAAACGCTACGGGGTCGCCGTGGAACTCAACGCAAACCCCCACCGGCTTGACTTGGATTGGCGTTTTTGTAAATATGCCCGTGACTTGGGAGTCAAATTGAGCATCAACCCCGACGCCCACAGCACAGAAGGACTCGGCGATACCCGATACGGGGTCGGCATCGCCCGCAAGGGCTGGCTGACGCGGGGCGACGTCTTCAACACGCAGTCGGTCGATCACATGCGGCGGTCGCTTGAGCGGCGCGGAACCGGGTCTGCCCACAACTAATTTCCAATGACCTCTTCCTCCGTGAAAATGCGGATCAGCGCGACAACCTATCCGCCTCATCCGATTCCCGAATTGCGCTATCTGCGGCTGACGCCGATCGAAGGCGCCGCGGCGCCGAACTTCGACTTTGTCCCCGGCCAGTTTCTCTCCATCAGCCTGGCCGGCGCCAAACGCGGCTACTTTGCGATCGCCTCGGCTCCCGGGGAAGGGCCCTACTTCGATCTGCTGGTGCGCCGGGGCCAGGGTCTGTCAGAACGGCTCTGCGATCTGGAGGCCGGCGCCGAAGTCGATGTCGACGGCCCGCAGGGAAAGGGCTTTCCGCTCGAACCGCACCGGGGGAAAAACCTGCTGTTGATCGGCGTCGGCACCGGCATCGCGCCGTTGCGCTCCGTGGTGCGAACCGCCGTCAGGCAACGCCATCTGTTCCAACGGATCCTGTGCTTCTACGGCGTGCTGACCCCGCGCCACGTCTGTTTCCCTGACGAGATCAGAGAATGGCCGGACTGGGGAGTCGAAACCTTTCTCACGGTCACCGATCCGGACGGCGCGCCGTGGAACAGTCACATCGGATTTGTTCAGCAGCAGGTGGCCCGGATCGGGCCCTCACCGAAGGAAACGATCGCCATGCTGGTCGGCATGCCGGAGATGATCCAGGCCAATACGGAGTTACTCCGGCGATTGGGCTTCCTACCTGACGCGATCTTGCTCAACTACTGACACACCCTACCGGTCGTGCTTGCTCGCCCCGGGGTGTTCTTGCACGGGACGTTCTTTCACCCGGTGTTCTTTGACCGCGTCCTTCCCCTTCGGACCAGGCCCGGGCACCGCGACGAAGTGCTTCCCTTGAAACTTGGGACCTTGGGCCCGATAGCCCTTGTACTCACGCTCCCGGAACTGATGTAATTGCTCGACCTTATATCGGCGCAACCCCGGCGGCAGCGACCGGTAGACGACATGCGTCCACGGCCCGCCGTAACCCCCTGCCCAGAACCAGTTGCCGCCCCGGAAGTAGTAGTAGCGGCCACTAATAAAAAAGATGTCATAGGGCACACCGATCGCCACATAGATCCCGGGCTCGGGCAGGAACACCATTTCCGGCGGCGCTTCCACGACCACCGGCGGCGGGGCTTCCACCACGACCGGCGGCACGCCGAGGTTGATGTGCACATCCACTCCCGCCCAGGCCGGCGGCACACTGATCGGAAGGATGCTTGCAGCCACCCATACCAGAAGACCACAGCCTGCGCTGACCATCACTTGCATCATTCGGTGTTTCATGGCGTCACTCCTTTCTTGAGAACAGTAATTCGGAGCTACGGAAACTTTAGCCGACCATCCATCATCCTGTCAAGGCAATCGGATCCGCTCGCGTGACCGCCCGCTCTATCGGGGGGAGAGTACCGCTTTCTCCCCCCGTTCCCCCCATCGGAGTTACGCTCTGTGAGCGCTGCGTACGGCGATGGGGATTGTCAAGGGGAGAAGAGCATCTCCCCTTGACTCATAATGACGGCTGCACATGCTGGACGGTCGACGCGGCGACGGCCGTTTTCACCATGGCGTCGATTTCGAGCCGGCGCTCCGCGCGGGTCACCTCATCGATGGTGCTCTTGGTCGCCGGATGCGCGGGCACGAAAAGCTGGCAGCAATCCTGATCGGGGAGAATCGAAATCTCAAACGTCCCGATCCGCCTGGCCTGGTCGATGATCTCCTGCTTATCCATGCCGATCAGCGGCCGGAGGATCAAGCCCTCCGAGGCGTCGTCGATCACCCGCAAATTCTCCAGCGTCTGCGACGCGACCTGCCCCAGGCTCTCGCCGGTGATCAGCGCGCCGGCCCGCTCCTGCCGGGCCAGTTCGGCGGCAATCCGCATCATCAATCGACGATAGAGAATCACCCGGAGCGGCACGGGCGCATTGACCACCACCTGCCGCTGGAGCTCGCCGAACGGCACCAGGTAGAGCGTCGTTTCCCCCTGATAGCGCGACAGGTGCTGCGCCAATTCCACCGCCTTTTCCTGCGACGCTTTGCTCAGGAAGGGATGGCTGTGAAAGTGGACACACGTCACGCGGCAGCCGCGCTGCATCATCCGGTAGGCCGCCACCGGCGAGTCGATGCCGCCGGAGAGCAGCACAACCACCCGCCCGCTGATCCCCACCGGCAGCCCGCCGAGGCCCGGCCGTTTCTCGATATAGATGATGGCCTCCCGGTCGAGGATCTCGACATGGAGGGTGAACTGCGGCTTCGACAGATCAACCCGGGCCGTCCGCAGTGATTGCACGTGACGGCCCAGCTCCTCGTTGAGCTGTACCGAGGTCAGCGGATAGCGTTTATCGCCTCGGCGGGCGCTGATCCGAAACGTGTCGAACGACCGGCCGTCGATCATCTCCGCGACGACCGGTTTGAGCGATTCCAGCCCCCGATCCACCCGGCGACCCGGCGAATAATTCGCGACACCGAAAACCTCCGCCACCTGGCGGCACAACCGTTCGGACTCCGCCGATGGGCCAAAATCCATCACCACGCGACCCGGCAGCGCACGAATGCCTGCGACCCCCAACCGTTTGGTGGCCCGACGCAGATTGGCGACCAACCGCGCGATGAACCGGGGCCGGTTCCGCCCCTTCAGCGCCAGTTCGTGATAATGGATGACGATGCAATTGAACATGCGCACTCGCGGTCGATCGTCGCGCGATCGGATCAGGGCCGAACCAGACTCCGCAGCAACTTCAGCGCGTCGACATCTTCATGCCCGTCTTCGCTCTTGGGCGTTTCCAGACACATCGGCAGCCCCCAGAAACGCCGATCATTCATGAGCCGCCGGAAGGTTTCCAGCCCGATCTGCCCCTTGCCGATCTCTTCATGACGGTCGACCCGGCAGCCCAATCCTTTTTTGGCATCATTGAGATGAAACGCCGCCAGCCGGTCAAGGCCGATCGTCTCATCAAATTCGGCAAACGTCTGTTCATAACCCTCCGCACTCCGGAGGTCATAGCCAGCCGCAAACGCATGCTCGGTATCAAAACAGACCTTGAGCCGCCCGCTCTCCTTCACGGCGTCGATCATCTGCCGGATCTGCTCGAACCGGTGGCCGAGCGTGCTTCCCTGGCCGGCCGTGATCTCCAGCGCCACCTGCACGCGCAAGCCCCGCGTCGCATGGTGGATCTGATCCAACGAGTCGGCGATCGCTTTGATGCCCGCCGCCTCGCCGGAGCCGACATGCGCGCCGGGATGCGCCACCAGATAGGGGATTCCCAGTTGCTCGCACCGCCCCAGCTCATCGATGAACGCCGCGATCGATTTCGCCCGCAACGGCGCATTCGGCGCGCCCAGGTTGAGCAGATACGAATCGTGCGCGATGACGGTCCGGATGCCCATGGCCTGCTGATCACGTCGAAACGCGGCGACCTCATCGTCCGCATAGGGTTTCGCCGCCCACTGGCGGGCTGATTTGGTGAAAATCTGGATGACCTCGCACCCGACCTGCCGGCCGCGCGCGATCGCTTTGTCAACGCCGCCGGCGATCGACATGTGCGCGCCCAGCCACGGACCCGCAGGCTTAACCGCCGGGGATACCTTCTCGTCAAAATTCATCGCTGGCATGGAATCATGTGTATGGCGATGGGGGGTTCAGGGGGAGAGGAGCATCTCCCCCTGATTGAGCGAGTGTCGGCTTGATCGACGCGAGCGTATCAATCAACGGCCGGTCGGCCGCAGGAAACGCATAGTTGGCTAAATCCTGCGGGGGCACCCAGCGAAGCGCCTGACAGCCCAACATCCGGGGTTCTCCCGCCGTCAGCGCGCAGCGGTAAAAATGGAGTTCGACCGGCCCATGGTCATACGTATGGGTAATGATTCGCTCCCGGGCCCTCACATCAACCTCCACACCCAATTCTTCCATCAGCTCACGTTGCAAACAACCTTCCAGCGTCTCTCCGGGGCGACACTTTCCGCCGGGAAATTCCCACAGTCCCCCGAGAATCGCCTCATGGTACCGCTGGGTAATCAGATAGCGCCCCTCCCGCTCGATAATCGCCGCCGCGACGAGAATCGGCGGCGGGCCATCCGGCGCCTGGCTCGCCGGCTCACCCGCCATCGGCGGGCCTCTTGTGTGGAGCTCGACTCGGAGCGGAGAACGG
>JBGPUQ010000044.1:0-7620 GCA_041491185.1 Nitrospiria bacterium
CCAGTGACGCCCGTCCGGGATTGGCGATGGGCCCCGGCGGCAACCCCTTCACATGGTAGGTGTTGTAGGGCGAATCGACGGACAAATCCGACCTGTGGAGATTGCCATCGAAATTCGCCAACGCGTAGATCACGGTGGGGTCGCTCTGCAGCGGCATCCGTTTGTTGAGCCGATTGTGAAAGACGGCCGAAACCAATGGCCGCTCATCGTCACGCGCCGTCTCTTTCTCGATGATCGATGCCAGGGTCACCACGTCACGGAGCGTCGAGCTGTTCGGGCCGGGCGGGCGGCCCGGATCGGCCGGCCGCCAGCCGATCGATTCCAGCGTGGCGTTGAGTTGACCCACCATCCGCCGCACCAGATGCTCCGGCGTCGTCTGCTTGGTGACATAATAGGTCGAGGGAAAGAGATAGCCTTCCAGCGTTTTCCCCTCGATGTTGAGCTGCGCGATCAGCTGGCGGTCGGTCGCGGCGGCCAGAAAGGCCTCCGCCGGCATCAACTGCTGATCGTCCAGCTGCGTGGCAATGTCCCGGAGCGTCCACCCTTCCGGGATGGTCACCGCCGTCTGGATCACGGCGCCCGAGATCAACCGATTCAGAATCTCCAGCGGCCGCATGTCGGTGCGGAGGGCATACTCGCCGATCTGGATCGTCCGATCCTCCGACAAGAAGCGGCCGATGAGAATAAAATAGCGCGGACGCGTCACGAGGCCGGTGCCGGCCAATTTCCAGGCCACGCTGGTTAAGCTGGTCCCCTCGGCCACCTCGATCACGACGTCGCGTCTCGGCGGGGCAAAGGGTCGGAACAGAAAGAGACCGACGTCTCCCGCGATGACCGCCAACAGCGCAACGACACCGGCAACCGCGATCAGCAGCCACCGGCGACGATTCGTCTTCGGCGGGCCGGTCGTCCCCCCGATCGTCATGTCGACGACGCCTTCCGGGCAGGAGCGGACAAAGGGTCTGTGGACATCGAGGATTGCGCCGACCGGGCATCCAGGTAACTTTGCAGAATCAGCGTCGCGGCCACCCGGTCGATGCTGAGCTTTCGCTTCTCACGAGAGACTCCACCTTCGATCAGGAGTCGTTCGGCCATCTTGGTCGTCAGCCGCTCATCCCACGACGTCACGGGAACGGACAGTTGCCGGGACAATCGGCCGATGAACGCCAGCACCCGCTCGCCGCTCAATCCCAGCGTGCCATTCTGCCGGTAGGGCAGGCCGACGACCACTTCGTCAACCTGTCGCTCCCGGCTCAGGTCAACCAGCGTGGCGATATCCCGCGCGATCCCCTGCCGGATCAGCGTCGGCAATCCCTGCGCCGTCCATCCCAGTTCGTCGCTGATCGCCAGACCGATCCGTTTTTCCCCATAGTCGAGCGCCAGAATGCGGACCATTCACATCGGGAGGAGATGCTCATCTCCCCCCGCCCCCCCCATCACCCATACGTTTTTCTTGCTCTTCAATTCGACACTCGACATTCGTTATTCGACATTCTAAGGGGAAATGCTCCTCTCCCCCTGGATCCCCCATCGCCGTACGCGGATTCTCGAATCACGACAACTACTCATTCCATTATTTTAACCGCGACGCTTCGGCCGTCAAGATTTCTCGGCCCCGCCCCAGCGCCTCATCCAGTCGGTCGGCCAGCTTCCCTCCGGCCTGCGCCATATCGGGCCGTCCCCCGCCGCTGCCTCCCACGATGGGGGCGATCTCCTGCAACAGCCGGCCGGCGTCGATTCGATCGGACCACTCCTTGGTCACCATCGCCACCAGCGCGACCTTCTCCTCATACACCGTGCCCAGCAGGAGCGCGCCGCTGCCCAGACGGTCGCGGACGGAATCGGCAAAACGACGGAGCTCCTTGGGTTCCAGTCCGTCCACTCGTTGCACCAGCAGCTTCACGCCGTTCACCACCCGGATCTCGTCCGCAATAGCCGACGCCCGGCTCCCCATCGCTTTGGTCTTGAACTGGTCCAGCAGCCGTTCCTGCTCGCGCAGCTGGGCCACCAGTTTTCTGGCCCGTTCCACCAACTCGGTCGGCTGCACCTTCAACAGTGCGGCCAGCGACGTCAGCTCCTCCTCCTGACGCTTCATCGATTCGTAGGCCATGTCGCCGGTGATCGCCTCGATCCGCCGCACGCCCGCGGCGACGCTGCTTTCCTGCACCACCCGGAAGAGCCCGACCTCGCCGGTATCGTGGCAGTGGGTCCCTCCGCACAGCTCCTTGCTGAAATCGGCGATCCGCACCACCCGGACCTGGTCGCCATATTTATCGTCAAAAAAGGCGAGCGCCCCGGCTTTCACGGCGTCATGAAAATCCATCACCTGCGTCTCCACGCGCGAGTCGGTGCGGATCCGCTCGTTCACGACCTGCTCGATCCGATTCAGCTCCTCCTTCGAGAGGGACGCCGTGTGGTTGAAATCGAACCGCAGCCGGTCCGCCGCCACCAACGACCCCGCCTGTTTGACCTGCTCGCCCAGCAGTTCGCGCAGCGTCGCATGCAAGAGATGGGTGGCCGTATGATTGCGCGCCGCGCCCAGCCGGGCCGGGTGATTGACGACGGCGCGACAGGTCTCGCCTTCGGTCAGCACACCCTTGATCACGGTGGCCTGATGGATAAAAAGGCCGGGCAGCGGTTTGGCCGTCGAATGAATCTCCGCCAGCGCTCCGGGATGCTCGAGCAGCCCCTGGTCCCCCACCTGGCCGCCCGATTCGCCGTAAAAGGGCGTTCGATCAAAGACCAGCTCGACCGTTTCCCCGGCCGACGCCGTCTTGACGGGCTGCGCCCCCTTGATGATCAGGAGCAGCCGCACTTCATCCTCCAGTCGATCGTAACCGGTGAACGTCGTCGGATCCACCCGGCGCAGCAGCTCCTGGTAATAGGGCTCAACCGTTTTGACGACCCAGGCGCGACGGGCCCGTTCGCGTTGTTCATCCATCGCCGCGTCGAAACCCGCAGCATCCACCGTGAGATGGTGTTCGCGCGCCATGTCGACCGCAATGTCCAGCGGGAAACCGTAGGTGTCATAGAGCCGGAATGCCTCCGCTCCGGGAATCTCGGTCGTCCGTGCGGCCGCCATCCGTTGCAGGACCTCTTTCCAGCGATCCATGCCCTCATCGAGCACCTGGAAAAAGCGCTCTTCCTCCGCCTTCGTCACCTGCGCAATCAACGGGCCGCTCTTCTCCAGCTCCGGGTAGGCGTCAGCCATGGCCTCCACGACATGCGCGCATAAGAGATGCAGAAAGGGGTCGCTCAACCCGAGTTCCCGCCCATACCGGGCCGCCCGGCGCAGAATCCGCCGCAGGACATAGCCCCGGCCTTCATTCGAGGGGAGGACGCCGTCGCCGATGAGGAACGTGATCGCGCGGATGTGATCGGCGATCACCCGCCCCCCCTTGCTCTCCATCACCGCCCCAAATTCCCGGCCGGTCATCCCGGCCAGCGCGTGAAAATAGGGTGTGAACAGATCGGTGTGATAATTATCAAAGACGCCCTGTCGTACGGCCGTCAGCCGTTCCAACCCCATGCCGGTGTCGATGCTGGGCGTGGGCAGCGGACTCAATCGTCCCGAGGCGTCCCGGCTGTACTGCATGAAGACGAGGTTCCAGATTTCAAGATAGCGATCGCAGTCGCAATGAATGCCGCGGCAGACCGGGAGATGTGCCTTCGGGACAGCGCGCTCCCCCTGATCAAAATGGATTTCCGAACAGGGACCGCACGGCCCGGTCTCTCCCATCTGCCAGAAATTGTCCGCCTCGTCCTTTCTCACAATGCGATTATTCGCCACGCCGATCTTCTTCCACAGCACTTCCGCCTCGTCATCGTCACGAAACACCGTGATCCAGAGCCGCTCCGCCGGCAGCCCCCATCGCGCGGTCAACAACTCCCAGGCATAGCCGATCGCATCGGATTTGAAATAGTCGCCGAAGGAGAAGTTCCCCAACATTTCAAAAAACGTATGGTGCCGGCCGGTCCACCCGACCTGATCGAGGTCGTTGTGCTTGCCGCCGGCGCGCAGGCATTTCTGCGCGGAGACCGCCCGAACGTAACTGCGCCGCTCTTCCCCCAGGAACAACCCCTTGAACTGCACCATGCCGGCATTGGTGAAGAGCAGCGATGGATCGGCCTGCGGAATCACCGACGCGCTGGGGACAATCGTATGGCCGTGACCGGAAAAATAGTCGAGAAATTCCTGCCGAAGTTGACGGGACTCGATCACTCGGGGTTCTCCGCTGTCAGACTCGTCATCATCTCACCGTCATCCTGGCTTGAGCAGCACTGCCGCACCACGCGCCACATCAGACCGCCGGAAAACCCCCGCCGCATCAACTGCGCGGCGAGCCAGCCGGCCTTGCGACGTCCGGCCCGGCGAAACGCCGGGCGTTTGACGAGCCGGACAGCCACCGCCATCGCGGTCGCCTCCGTCTCGCGCTCGGGGCACCCTTCATCGAGCACCTCCTGCGCCAGCCCGCGGCCGATGCCGCGCCGGAGCAACTCGGCGCGGATGCGCCCGGGCCCCCATCCTTTATAGTCGCGCCATGAGCGGGTCCACTGCATGGCGGTGACACGGTCATTCAGGTAGCCTTGGCGGGTCAGCGCGGCGATCGTCGTCTCAACCTCCGAGGCGTCGAATCCGCGCCGTCGTAATCGCTCGGCCAGTTCCGGCGCCGCATAGGCGCGCCGGGCCAGCAGTCGATAGGCCGCGAGCCGAAGGGGTCGACCCGGGCCGTGATCGGGCGAGGATGGAGACGCCGCCATCTCCGCCGCAGCGCCCGCGCGATCCCGCTTATCGGCTGAACCGTTCGAGCTTGATCTTATCGGTCGTCTCTTTGCGCTCACCGGTTCCCGGTTCCCATGAGAGGTCTGCCGTCGACTGAATCCCCTTGACCTTGAGCGCAAAGTCTTCGGGATTGGAGCACCACCGGAGGGCCTCCTCGTACGTCACCAGTTTTTTCTGATAGAGCAGATAGAGCGACTGGTCGAAGGTCTGCATGCCGTATTGCGACAAGCCGGCGGCGATCACCTCCGGGATTTTTCTCGTCTTATCCGGATCGATGATGCATTCCCGGATTGTCTGGGTCGCCACCATCACCTCCACCGCCGGCACCCGGCCGGCCCCGTCCGCCCGCGGGATCAACCGCATGGAGACGATGCCTTTGATCACCGACGCAAACTGGAGCCGGATCTGCTTCTGCTGGTACGGCGGGAAGACGGAGATGATCCGATTGACCGTCTCGGCCGCGTCGACCGTATGCAACGTCGACATGACCAGATGGCCGGTCTCGGCCGCGACCAACGCGGTCGAGATCGTCTCGAAGTCCCGCATCTCGCCGACGAGAATGACATCGGGGTCCTGGCGCAACGCGCTTCGCAACGCCACGCTGAACGATTCGGTATCGCTGCCGATTTCCCGCTGGCTGATCAGACATTTCCGGTCGCGATGGAGAAACTCGATCGGATCTTCAATCGTGATGATGTTGTCGTTGCGGTTGCGGTTGATGAAGTCGATCATGGCGGCCAGCGTCGTCGATTTGCCGCTGCCCGTCGTGCCGGTCACCAGCAGCAACCCCCGTTGTTCCTGGGCCAGTTTTTCCACGACGGCCGGCAGACTCAGATCCGAAATGGTGAGAATTTTGGTCGGGATCACCCGGCAGACGATGCCGATCGACCCCCGTTGCTGGTAGATATTGACCCGGAATCGTCCCAATCCGGGGGCGCTGTAGGCCAGGTCCACCTCGCAGTGGTCCTTAAATCGTTGCTTCTGTCCGGTGTTCATGACCGAGAAGGCGAGCGTCACCACATCCTCCTGGGTGATTCTCGGATACTGCTCCAGTCCCTGAAGTTTGCCGTCAATGCGGACAATTGGCGGGTTGCCGACCTTGAAGTGCAGGTCGGACGCCCGCTTTTCGGTCGCAACCTTGAGCAGTTCGTTGATATCCATGCACGCTCCTTTACCTCGAATCGAAGATGAGAGGCATCATCCGATTCTTGGTACCGCTATCATTATAACCAGCCCGGCTTGATTACGCTCTGCCTTTCGCGTCCGTCGCCTTCGCTTCCGGGCTCTTGGCCTTGCCCTTCACGAGGCCGGCCGCTTCCCGGATCCCGAGATCCAGCTCCTTCACCACCTGGGGATGATCCCGGAGATAGAGCCGGGCGTTCTCGCGACCCTGGCCGATCCGCTCTCCTTTGTAAGTATACCAGGCCCCGCTCTTTTCGATGAGTCCCTTCTCCGTTCCCAGGTCGATGAGTTCCCCCGTCCGGGAAATCCCTTCATTGAAGAGGACATCAAACTCCGCCTGCCGGAACGGCGGCGCGACTTTATTTTTGACCACCTTGACCCGCACGCGGCTCCCGATGACCTCCTGCCCCTCCTTCAAGGCTTCGATCCGCCGGATGTCCAGCCGGATTGAGGCATAAAACTTCAGCGCGTTGCCGCCCGTCGTCGTTTCCGGATTGCCGAACATCACCCCGATCTTCATCCGGATCTGATTGATGAAGATCACCGTCGTGTTCGATTTGCTGATCGCCGCCGTCAGTTTTCGAAGCGCCTGCGACATCAGCCGCGCCTGAAGACCCATGTGGGCGTCGCCCATCTCGCCTTCCAGTTCCGCCCGGGGGACCAACGCCGCCACCGAATCGACCACAATCACATCCAGCGCGCCGCTCCGGACCAGGGTCTCGGTCACCTCAAGCGCCTGCTCCCCCGTATCCGGCTGGGAGACCAGCAGGTCATCCGTTTGCACGCCGAGTTTCTTGGCATAATTCAGATCCAGCGCATGCTCGGCATCAATAAAGGCCGCGATGCCGCCGCTGTGTTGCGCTTCGGCGACCGTCTGCAGGGAGAGGGTCGTCTTCCCGGATGATTCCGGACCGAAGATCTCAATCACCCGCCCCCGGGGAATGCCGCCGATCCCCAACGCAATATCGAGCCCCAGCGATCCGCTCGAAATCGTCGGGATGTCCGCCGCCACCCCGTCGCTCCCGAGGCGCATGATGGTCCCCTTGCCGAACTGTTTTTCAATCTGCGTCAGCGCCAGATCCAGCGCTTTCGCCCTGTTGCTTTCCCGATTGCCTTCTCGCAGCTCTACCATGATCGGACTCCTTTCTCCAGTCTTGGCGGTATTATAATCTCTTTTGGAAAGGCTCGCAATGGTTGATCCGCTCGCGGCCGTTGGCCGCTCGCTCATATCGGGGGAGAGAACCGCTTTCTCCCCCGCACCCCCATCGGAGTTACGCTCCATGCACGCGGCGTATGGGCGGTGGGGATTATCAAGGGGAGCGGCGCCGCTCCTCTTGATTTGAGCAAGTGCAACGCACGAGCGGAAACAAACGTACGGCGATGGGGGGTTGTCAGGGGGGAGAGGAGCATCTCCCCCCTGACTCTAATGAGCCAGCGGAAAAACCGCTAACACCGTGTAAATTGGCCCCTCTGGCCGCAACCGGCTTTCCACCAGATCGATGCGTCGGACGTCGACGGCGGCCCACCGCTCATGCTTCGCCTGCTCGAACCGCTCCATTATATAGGGGACGCCCCGGGGGGCCGTCATCCTCGCCACGGTCAGGTGTGGAGTGACGGGCCGCGTGTCGGCCGGCCACCCCAACGGCACGAGGGCG
>JBGPUQ010000045.1:0-7585 GCA_041491185.1 Nitrospiria bacterium
TCGGCCCGCGTCAGGGGAGAGTCGTCTTCTTTGTAGGTCGTGCCGGCATCGGTCTGGGCGTAGAGCGCCATGATCGCCTCGCCGGCCCGTCGGGCCAGCGCGACAACCTGTGGCAACAGTGGCGCCGGCGCACTCCGATCGAGAGCCATCACGGGAGAGGAGACAGCCGCGTCAGAAGATTCCGGCCTGCCGCTGCAGCCAGCGGATATAGCCGACGATGTCGTTCACGTCGGCCGCGCTGACGCCATCGACCGGCGGCATGTTGCCGAACGGCCAGTGATGCGACCGCACCCCGTTGCGAACCGCCAACTGGAAACTGGCGTCGGCATGGTGGTTGGGTTCATAGATGTTCGAGAGGAACGACGGCCCATGGTCGGTGCCCGCCGCCCGTTGGCCGTGGCATGTGGCGCAATGGGTATTGAACAGCACCTCCCCCTTCGCCAGCTCCGCCGGCATGCTCCCTCCAGAGGTAGACCGAGGTCCCGGCGAGGATTCCTTCTGGCAACCCACGATCAAAACCATAACCGGCAGAAGAAGGAGGCCAAGACCCCATCCCATCGCGTCCTCAGTTCCTGATCGTGCTCGACCTCTATTCTGGTGGCTCATTTTGGAGTCGGGTAAGTTTCTACTATATCACAACGAGATGAAGACACGACCCTTTTTCACTTGACGACCAACACCGTACAAGGGACGAGGCGTGTGAGATTTTGAGACGCGCTTCCCCAGATCCGGTCAAAGATCTTCGAGTGGCCCATGAAGCCGATCACCAGGAGGTCAAAGTGACGGTCTCTGGCAAACTGAACGATCGTCTCCACTTCATGACCTGGAAGGACATGGCAGTGTAAGGTCACACCATGCTGCACCGCCATCGCCTGAGCCTCCTCGTTGACCTTCCTGAAATAGTTGTCAGACTCGGCTCGTTCCTCTAACACCTCGGCCACAGCGGCGGCATAATGAGGCAGGTGTTCCTCCACCGAGATCGAATGAAGCTCCGCCCCGTAGCGCTTGGCCAGGTCAATGGCCACCGCCAGGGCCTTTTTAGCTCCGTCTGAGCCATCATTGCCAGCGAGTATTTTATGAAACATGAGGTTTCTCCTTGTTGAATGGTGCACCTCTTTCCGACGCCGTCATTTTGATGGCCTTATCACCATCGTCCGATGACGACTCTGCTCGCAATGCATCCCCTGGATCAAACCACCGCTCGGCGATCAGTGTCGGCACGACCGCACTCAGAATCACCACCGTGACAAGAATCGTGTACTGCTCCTGAGTGATGAACTGATGGCTCAGTCCATAAAGAGCCGAGATGGTGCCAAAAGTCAGGCCGGTGGACATGAGCAGCGTTGTGTACATTCCCTCCCGACGCCCAAAACGAAACACATGGGTCAGAGGCCAGACACCGAGGAATTTAGCGATGATTTTCACCGCCAACAGAATGAGAATCAGTCCGGCTCCGATCATGGCCGACCGGAAATTCACCAGGACTCCAGCCTTTAAGAAATAGAAGGGGGTGAGCAATGTAAAGGTCATGACCCGGATCCGGTGAGAGAGCGTTCGATTGGCGAGAAAAACCGGGGCCAGGACCATCCCAATCAGGTAGGCCGGAAGTACCGCCTCGCTGCCGGCGATCGTGGCCAACGCGCCCAGTGCAAACAAGAGGATCAGGATGTATTTCGTCTCCGGCTCGCTGATGTGACTGCCCGCCCGGCTGAAGAACCAAGGCGTAAATCGGGGGGCCAACCATAACACGACAGTCAGGACGATGATGAAGACCAGCAACCAGAGATCATAATGGGCAAACAACAACCCCAACGCCAGAACCGTTCCCAGGTCGGTGATAAAGCAGGCGGAGAGAATCAGTTTTCCCAAGTCTGTCTCATTGTAACCCCGTTCCACCATCACGGCATACACCACCGCCACAGAGGTCGTAGACAACGCGATGCCGGCGATCTCTGACGCCGGTAACGACCATCCGGCCACCCAGTAGGTGTATGCCATCGCTCCAAGAAAGGGTCCAAGGAAGGAAACAAAACCAATCGCCAGGCTGGCTTTCCACTGCTTTCGCAAGGCAACCGGATCAATCTCAGCCCCGGCAAGGAAGGTCAAAAGGACACTTCCAAATCCGGCCAGGACATTGATCCAGTCAGTGGGGTGGAGGTGAAGGATATTCCCGCCGAGAGTCCCTACGAGAATTTCGACCAGCGCCACCGAGATCCCGATCCGCACGGAGATCAGGGACGCTGCCAGGGCGAGGGCAATCCACACCGCTGCCACGAACCAGATCTGCTCCATTCCCCGTGCCTCCTACCGTCGATTCAATGTTGATCAAACAATAAAAAAGCCCCTGCTGGATTGTTCCGAGCAGGGGCTTTGGATGATGAGAAAATAAAAACCCCTACCACGACCGCCAGGTAGGGGTTATCAGTCCCATCTCATATCGCAGGACGGTTCAAGGCGAACCCCATCGCCTATAATATATATTTTGAAAATATCATATTCAGCTGCTGGCTGTCAAACGGAGGTCGCATGCGGCAATGGCCAGCCATTGATTCATCTGATGACTCGTTCCAACATCATCCCACTGCTGCCAAAATTCGCGTCATCTCCTCGTCCGTAAAGGCCCGAAGCGTTTGCGATCGGACATTCCCCAGCGACCCCAACGTCAGGAGCATCGCCATCCCACTCTCCTCATTGGGGACCTCGACAATTGTCACGATATCATGGCCCCCTTGCGTCCAATAGAAACTCTGCACCGTTCCCCCATGTTTTTTGACCAGATCCCGAAACGCCTTCGCCCGCTTGACCGTCTCCTTCACAGTACGGATCCCTTGATCGGTGAAATTCAAGAGCAACACATAGGTCACCATGGCACACCTCCCGCGGCAGAACGTTGGCCACTCTAGCACGCGGCAATTTGGAAGATCAATGGTGTGAGAGTGAATAACCCCGCCTCATACCTCGAACGAACGTGAGAGGCGATGTTCGATTCTCGGTACAAGAGGGCGGGGCTCACGGCAAGCGATGGCAGTTGCGTGCTCACCAAAAATCTCGTAGGATGATTGCTGGACGGAGGCAACAAGATGGCATCTTACGTGACCGGCAGGCGGTTCCTCATCGTTGGCGCAGCCATGCTCATGCTCTCGATGACGCTCCCCGCTGGAGCGAAACCGGCGGCAATACATGTGACGGTTGAAACCGCCACCTTTGCCGGCGGCTGCTTCTGGTGCATGGAACCTCCCTTCGACAGGCTCGACGGCGTGATCTCGGTCACCTCAGGGTATACCGGTGGCCACACGGCCAACCCCGCCTATGAAGACGTGTCGGCCGGCGCCACCGGCCATGCCGAGTCAGTGCAGGTCGTGTACGATCCGACCAAGATCCACTATGCCCGGTTACTGGATATCTTCTGGCACAATGTCGATCCGACGGTGAAGGATCAGCAGTTCTGCGATGTCGGCCACCAATACCGGACCGCCATTTTTTATCACACGGAAGAGCAGAAGCGGCTCGCCGAACAATCCAAAGCCGCGCTCGAACGATCGAAACCCTTCGCGGAACCGATCGTCACGGAAATTGTCCCGGCCTCGACCTTCTACCCGGCGGAGGAATATCACCAGCATTTCTACAAGAAAAACCCCATCCGCTACAAATTCTACCGCTACAACTGCGGCCGCGACCAACGGCTGGAGAAACTCTGGGGTGTTGCCCCCATCCATTAAATGGAGTAGGATGAAATTTGTTCATGGCCGAGCGCGTCAACAACTACATCAACGGCCAATGGGTTGAGAGCCGATCGAAGCGCCGCTTCGCCAGCCGAAACCCGGCCCGGCCCGATGAAACCGTCGCCAGCGCACCCCACTCGAACGCGACCGACATCAATGACGCGGTCAAGGCCGCCCGCAAGGCCTTCCCCGCCTGGTCGCGCCTGCCCGCACCGCGACGGGGCGAGATCCTGTTCAAAGTCGCCGAACTGCTGACACAGCACAAAACCGCATTCGGCCGGCTCGTCACCCGAGAGATGGGAAAGATCCTGCCTGAAGCGCTGGGCGATGTCCAGGAGGCGATCGATATGGCCTACTACATGGCCGGCGAAGGACGCCGCCTCTCGGGCGAAACGGTCCCATCGGAGCTGCCGAATAAAGACGCCAAATCGGTTCGCGTGCCGATCGGCGTGTTCGGCTGTATCACCCCATGGAACTTCCCGACAGCGATCCCCGCGTGGAAGCTCTTCCCCGCCTTGATCGGCGGAAATACGGTCGTGCTGAAACCGGCCGAGGAGACACCGGCCTGCGCGACAAAGATGGTCGAATGGCTGGAAGACGCCGGTCTTCCGCCCGGCGTCGTGAATCTGGTTCATGGTTTCGGCAAAACGGGTGAAGCGCTGGTGACCCACCCGGATGTGGACGGCGTGTCGTTCACCGGCTCGGCCGCCGTGGGGCGGCGGGTCGAAGCATTGGCCGCCGCGGCGCACAAGAGCTGTTCGACCGAAACGGGTGGGAAAAACGTCATTATCGTGATGGCCGATGCCAATCTCGATCTCGCCATTGAAGGCGCCATCTGGGGCGCCTTCGGAACAACCGGTCAGCGCTGCACGGCTGCGAGCCGCATCATCGTCCAGGAACCGGTCTATGACTGGTTCGTGGCGCGCTTCACCAAGGCAACCGCCGGCCTGCGGCTCGGCGACGGGCTCAAACCGACGACACAGATGGGGCCGGTCGTCACCGACACGCAGTATAAGAGGGTGCTGCGCGACATCAAGATCGGCCGGCAGGAAGGGGCCACGTTACTCCACGGCGGCAAACCCCGCACGACAGGTGATTGCAAGCGCGGTTATTTTATTGAACCGACGATTTTCATCGATGTCGCACCCCACATGCGAATTGCCCGTGAGGAGATTTTCGGCCCGGTGGTCTGCGTGTTCAAGGTCAAGACCTTGCGCGAGGCGATCGCGTTGGCCAATGACACGGCCTACGGCCTTTCGGCCTCGATCTACACGCAGGATGTCAATGCCACCGCCGTCGCCGAGCAGGAACTCGATACGGGACTGGTCTATATCAATGCGTCGACCATCGGGGCGGAGATTCAACTGCCCTTCGGGGGCACCAAAGCCACCGGCAGCGGTCCGCGGGAGGCGGGCGGCCGGGGCGGCGCGCTCGATCTCTACACCAAGTGGAAAGTAATTTACCGCGATTATTCCGGCAAACTGCAAAAAGCCCAAATCGATAAAAATTAACGTTTAAAACAACCGTCTCTCCACTTGACAGCGACCTCCCTTCTGCTACACTTCTTATTAAGCAGTTCAATAACATTCAGGAAGGCCACCGAAAGGGCAACCCACTTCGAAAGGGTGGGACGCAAAGCCGTCGACCTAACCCCGAACGGGCATGGTTGGGCGGCCGCCGAAGAGGCTTTCACACTCGGCCCTGACCACATGGTGGTGCAGGGTTTTTTATTCGGAGCCTCCTGACGAAGCGACATCACACCACTGCTGAGGGGAGGAACGACAATGTTATCGACTGATTGGGGCAATATGGCCCTTGCATTCTCCGCGATGGCCGGTCTGTTCGGGTGGGCCACCTATGTTGGCATGTCCATCACCTGGAACAAACCGCCCAGATTCGAACCCAGGATGGATGAACCGCAGCTGAAAGTATTCTGGCCGAATCGTGCCCGGCGCTAAATTGCCGGTTCGGACACAGGAATAGATCCGACATTCTGGGTCGTTTCTTCGCCAGGGGCAGATTCGAATCTGCCCCTGGCGAACTATTTCACGACCGCCTCAAACCGTGTGCCTCTCGAAGCAGCCGAATATTGTAGTTGCCAACTCGACCGGCTTTCTGTAGCATTATTGGATGATGCCGTGGCTCATCACCGTCTGGTTCCAGTGGCTTCACGATTGGGGCTATGTGGGCATTGCGGTGCTCATGGCCATGGAGAGTTCCATCATCCCGGTGCCCAGCGAACTGGTGATTCCGCCGGCCGCCTACTGGGCCGCCCAGGGACGTTACACGATTTGGGGCGTCGTATTGGCGGGAACGATCGGCAGCTATCTGGGCGCGACCGCGACCTACTGGGCGGCGCGGTGGATCGGTCGGCCGTTGATCCTGCGCTACGGCGCCTATCTGCTGCTCACCGAGACCAAACTCCTTCAGGCCGAGCGATGGCTTGAACGGTATGAGGCCGGCGGCGTCTTTTTCGCCCGACTGTTCCCCGTCGTCCGTCACCTGATCGGCATTCCGGCCGGCATTGTGCAAATGGATTTCCGGTCCTATAGCATGATGACGCTCATCGGATCGACGCTGTGGTGCAGCATCCTGGCCTGGTTCGGTCTCCGGGTGCTGGGCGACCAGCCTCAATTGCTGGACGATCCGGTCCAAATGATCCACCTGCTCAAAGCACGCTCGCTCTGGTTTATCGGCCTGGTTCTCATCTTGTGCGTCTCCTATTTCACCTTCCTGAAGGTCACCGAAAAACCCTTGCGTTCGCACATCCCGTGATCCAGGTTACGCGTCGGCTCCAAAAACCTTCTTAATCGGCGGATTGAGCACATGAGGGGACGTCAACGGCGCACGCATACCGGACGATTTTTTGGCCGTCTCCTGAAATGGCTCGGTTTGGTGGTGCTTGCGCTCGCCATCGTCGGTACCTGGTGGTTCCTCACGCTGCCCGATGGCTCCGCATTCATCTCAAAAAACCCTCAACAGACCGCCATGATGCTGCACCGAGAACAGCAAGGCATTCGGGGGCATCACGCCTGGGTCCCACTGGCCCGGATGGCGCCCCCACTTCGCCATGCCGTCATTGTAGCGGAAGACGCCAATTTCTATCGGCACCACGGAATCGACTGGGACGCGGTCCAGGACGCCGTGCGGCGGGATTGGAACGAGCATCGGCTCTACCGCGGCGGCAGCACCATTACGCAGCAACTGGCGAAAAATCTCTATCTCGATCCGTCAAAAACGCTCTCCAGAAAAATCACCGAAGCGCTCATCGCCACGCGGATGGAACGGAACCTGAGCAAGACCCGCACCCTGGAGCTCTATCTCAACGTGGTCGAGTGGGGGCGAGGCATCTACGGCGCGGAGGCGGCCGCCCAGCACTATTTTGGCAAGTCCGCCGCCGACCTCACCGTGGAAGAAGCCGCCTGGATGGCAGCGATTCTGCCGGCGCCGTTGCGGTATGAGGTCAACCGCAACGCTCCGGTTATTCTGACACGAGCGAAGACCATTCAGCGATTTGTGGAACGTCGACTCCCCGGCCGACCGGCACCATCGGTGCACGACGAGACAGGGCCCGTGCCGTCGGAGGAGGAACCACCGTCGATCGAACCGCTTCCCGACGGGGACGCATCCCCCGCAGACCGCGACCTGGGCGAACCGCCGACGCCGGCGACCATCTCCCCTTCGGAACCCGAGAAACCGACCGACACCCCTCCGATTTATTAGGGTAAAAAAACGGCCAACACCGGCGGTTCTATCCCCCCATGCGCACACCTTGTCAGCCTGTCCATTCTTGAACAGACGCGATACTGGAGCGTCTAAAAAATCGGCGTATTTTCAGTGGCCACGGCCTGGCCGGCCTGGCA
>JBGPUQ010000046.1:0-7564 GCA_041491185.1 Nitrospiria bacterium
CGGGACTGTGCTGACCTTTCCCGGATTCACCGCCGTCTATACCGAAACCCGTGAAGAAATGCCCGTGGCCAAACGACCGGCCGTCGCATCGACCGGTGGTGGTGAAGCGGCGGAGAGCGAAGAGCGCGACGATGAAGAGCACGTCTTGCCACCCCTGCGTGAGGGGGAGCGGCTGCGGTTGTTGGCGTTGGAGCCCAAGCAGCATTTCACCCAGCCGCCGCCGCGATACAACGAAGCGTTGCTGATCAAAGAGCTGGAAGAGTTGGGCATCGGGCGCCCCAGCACCTATGCCGCCATCATCTCGACCATCCAGGACCGAAAATATGTCGACAAGCTGGAAGGGCGGTTCCATCCGACCGAGCTGGGTCGGGTGGTCAACGATTTGTTGACGACCCATTTCCCCGACATCTTTACTGTCCGCTTCACCGCCAAGATGGAGGAGGAGTTGGACGAGATCGAAGAGGGCACGCTGGAGTGGTCCCAGGCGGTGGACGATTTTTACCGTCCCTTTCAGAAACGGCTCGGCAAAGCGCAGGTGGAGATGCGGGATGTGAAGCGGCAGGAGATCCCGACCGAGCACGTGTGCGAAAAGTGCGCCAAGCCGATGATCATCAAGTGGGGCCGTCACGGGAGCTTCCTGGCCTGCACCGGCTACCCTGAGTGCCGCAACACGAAGGAATTTACGAAAGCGGCCGACGGGGTGATCACGATCGTGGAGAAAGTTGCCGAGGTGACGACCGAGCGCTGCGCGAAGTGCAGCTCTCCGATGGTGGTCAAACGGGGGAGATTCGGCCGCTTTCTCGCCTGCAGTCGCTATCCGGAGTGCAAGACGACCCAGCCCCTGACGACCGGCGTCCATTGTCCGCAGCCGAAGTGCACCGGCATGCTGGTGGAAAAGCAGAGCAAACGCGGCAAGCGGTTTTACGCCTGCAGCCGCTATCCCGACTGCACCTTTGCCGTGTGGGATCGGCCGGTGATGCGGCCCTGCCCGCAATGCCATGCCCCGTTCTTGGTCGAGAAATATAGCAAAGCACACGGCATGCAGATCGTCTGCCGACAGCCCGAATGCGGTTACCGTGAAGAGACGGCCCATCAGCCGGAGAGCGCCTCCGCGGTGGGCGGACACGGCACGTCCGCATAGCGAGCGCAGTTCCCACCCGAGTTTTCATTTCCTTGATCGTCGGACGGTAATTCGTTAGAATGGGTTTCTCTCATGACCTCTCCGGATCTCATCGTGCTTGGCGGCGGGTTGGCCGGTTGTGAAGCGGCCTGGCAGGCGGCCCAGCGCGGGCTGACGGTCGAACTGCACGAGATGCGTCCGATCGTCCCGACGGCGGCCCACCGGACCGACCGACTCAGCGAACTTGTCTGCAGCAACTCGTTGGGCTCCAACGACCAGATCCACGCGGCGGGGATTCTCAAAGCGGAAATGCGCCGGCTCAATTCGTTCCTCCTGCGAATCGCCGATCAGGTGGCCGTACCGGCCGGCTCCGCGCTCGCGGTTGACCGGGAACTCTTCGCGGCCCAGATTACCAAAGAGATCGACGGCCATCCGAAGATCCGGCTCGTTCGGGGAGAGATGACGGAACTGTCCCTCGACCATCCGACCATCGTGGCGACCGGGCCGTTGACGTCCGACCGGCTGGCGCAGGCGATCCAGCGGGTGATCAAGGCCGACTATCTCGCGTTTTATGATGCGATCGCGCCGATTGTGGATGCGGAGACGATCGATTCCGCCGTGACGTTCCGCGCCTCCAGGTATGATCGGGGGGGAGACGACTATGTGAACTGTCCGATGAGCGAGAGCGAATATTCCCGGTTCTACGATGCGTTGATGGCGGCCGAACGGGTGCCGACCAAGCCCTTCGAGGAGGTGCCCTATTTCGAGGGGTGCGTCCCGATCGAGGTGCAGGCCGACCGGGGTCGGCAGACGCTGCTCTTCGGGCCGATGAAGCCGGTCGGGCTGATCGATCCGCGCAGCAACACGCGGCCGTTCGCCGTGGTCCAGCTTCGCCAGGAGAATCGCTTCGGGAGTTGTTACAACATGGTCGGGTTTCAGACCAAATTGAAATGGCCCGAGCAGCAGCGGGTGTTTCGGCTGATCCCGGGGCTGGAGCGGGCGGAGTTTTTGCGGCTGGGGAGCATCCATCGCAATACCTTTTTGAACGCGCCCCGCGTGTTGAGCCCGACGCTGCAATGCCGGGCCAAGCCTGCGCTCTTTTTTGCCGGCCAACTGATCGGGGTCGAGGGGTATGCGGAAGCGGCGGCGATGGGGCTGCTCGCGGGGATCAATGCGGCGCGGTTTGTCCGGGCCGAGCCGTTGGTCGTGCCGCCGTCGACCACGACGTACGGCACGTTGCTCACCTACATCACGGCCAGTGATCCGCGCCATTTCCAGCCGATGAACGCGAATTTCGGGTTGTACCCGGAGTTGCCCACACGCATTCGCGACCGGAGCGTTCGGCGCCAGCGGATCGCCGAGCGGGCGCTTGAGGATCTGCAGCGATGGATCGACGAGTCGAAGATTATCTGAGTTTCCTGGCCGCCGAGCGGGGCGCCTCGCCGCATACGTTGCGCGCCTATCGGCAGGACCTGGAAGAATTCCAGCGCCATCTGGAGGCGAATCCATCATCCGCCGGGATCGACCGCCTCGCGGTGCGCGGCTATCTGGCCTGGTTGGGCCGGCGGGGGTTGAGGAACAGTTCGATGGCCCGGAAGCTGGCCGTGGTGCGGGCCTGGTGCGACTATGGCGTCCGGCTGGGATGGCTCGCCTCCAACCCGGCGAAGCTGGTGCCGATGCCCAAGGCGGAACGACGGCTGCCGCGCGTCTTGAATATCGATGAAGCGATGGCGCTCATGCAGGAACCCCTCAAGGCCGATCCACAGAAGCCCCGGCCCGCGACCCTCGCGCAACTGCGCGACCGGGCGATTCTCGAGCTCTGTTATTCGAGCGGGCTTCGCGTGAGCGAGCTGGTGGATACCAACCTCTCGGATCTCCAAACGGATGCCGGTTTTCTTCGGGTTCGGGGAAAGGGCAAACGGGAACGGCTGGTTCCCGTGGGACAGCCGGCGATCGAGGCGATCCACCGCTATCGGTCGGCGCTTCGTGCCGGGAATGACCAACCCATGAGGGAAAAGGGAAGCGGCCCGATGTTTTTCAATCAGCGCGGCGGCCGATTGGGTGTCCGCAGCGTGGAGCGGATGGTGACGCGCTACAGCCGGTTGGTCAGCGGGAGCGGCCCGGTGAGCCCGCACGCCTTGCGTCACAGTTGCGCGACGCACCTGTTGGAAAGCGGCGCGGACCTTCGATCGATTCAAGAGTTGTTGGGCCATGCCTCGCTGGCGACGACCCAGCGCTACACGCATCTGAATGCCGACCGGCTGCTCGCGGTCTATGATCAGGCCCATCCGCGGGCGAAACTCAAACCATAGGCGCACAACCCGTCCATCCGGCTTGGTATAATGGGAGTCCGATGGTACAGCTAATCATCCGCAGCACGACCATTCTCTGCGTGCGCCATCGAGGGATGGTCGCCATCGGCGCCGATGGTCAGGTGACGATGGGGACGACCGTCATGAAGCAGCAGGCGAAGAAGTTGCGACGGCTCTATCAGGATCGCGTCATGGCCGGGTTTGCCGGTTCGACGGCCGATGCGATCACGCTGTTTGAAAAATTTGAGGCGAAGCTGGACGAATTTCGGGGCAACCTGACCCGGTCGGCGGTCGAGTTGGCCAAGGAATGGCGGATGGATCGCGTGCTGCGCCGATTGGAGGCGTTGATGATTGTCACCGACCTGGAGCATTCGCTGATCCTCTCCGGGACCGGCGATGTCATCGAGCCGGAAGACGGCGTCGCTGCGATCGGCTCGGGCGGCCCCTATGCGCTGGCCGCCGCGCGGGGGTTGATGGCCCACTCCCCGCTGTCGGCGCGAGAGATCGTGGCTGAGGCGATGCGCATCGCGGCGGGCATCGATATTTATACGAACACCGAAGTGGTCATTGACGAGTTGAAGCCATGAGCGAGAAGACCAACATCGACGAATTGACGCCGAGCCAGATCGTCAAGGAGCTGGACCGCTACATCGTCGGGCAGCGGCAGGCCAAGCGGATGGTCGCCATCGCGCTTCGGAACCGGTGGCGGCAGCAGCGATTGCCGGACGAATTGCGCGATGAGGTCCTGCCGAAGAACATCATCATGATCGGCCCGACCGGCGTGGGCAAAACCGAAATCGCCCGGCGGCTGGCCAAATTGGCAGCGGCGCCGTTTTTGAAAATTGAAGCGTCGAAATTCACCGAAGTCGGCTACGTCGGGCGCGATGTGGAATCGATGATCCGCGATCTGGTGGAGCTCTCGGTGACGATCGTGAAAGGGGAGCACCAGGAACAGGTGAAAGCCAAGGCGGCCAGGCAGGCGGAGGAACGGCTCCTGGATCTGTTGCTGCCTCCGCCCACGTTCAAGCAACCGACCGGCATCTTTGCCGAGACGCGCACCGAACATGTGACGCCCTCTCCATCGGAGAGCTACGACCAGGCGCGGGAAACGCTGCGGCAACAATTGCACGACGGGAAACTGGACGGCCGGACCGTGGAGCTGGAGACCAGCGAGAAGATGATGCCGGTGGGGGTCATTTCCAACCTCGGTGGGATGGAAGAGATGGAGATGGGGCTGCGGGAGATGTTGGGCAACCTCATGCCGGGACGAAAGAAGAATCGCCGGTTCAAAGTGCCCGAGGCGCTCGGTGTGCTGGAGCAGGAAGAGGCCCAGCGGCTGATCGACATGGATGAAGTGGTCCGCGATGCCGTCTGGCGCGCCGAGCGGTCGGGGATCATCTTTCTGGATGAGATCGACAAGATCGCCGGGCGGGAGCGGGCGATGGGCCCCGATGTTTCTCGCGAAGGCGTGCAGCGGGATCTGTTGCCCATCGTGGAGGGATCGACGGTCAATACCAAATACGGCGCGGTCAAGACCGATCAGATGCTCTTCATCGCGGCCGGCGCGTTTCATGTCGCCAAGCCCTCGGATCTGATCCCGGAATTTCAGGGGCGGTTTCCCATCCGCGTGGAACTGGAGCCCTTGACCCAGGATGATTTTGTGCGTATTCTGACCGAGCCCCAGAATTCGCTGATTCGCCAATATGCCGGCCTGCTGGCGACCGAAGGGGTGACGCTGGAGTTTACGCCGGACGCCGTCCTGGCGATTGCCGAGATCGCAGTCCTGGTGAATGAGCGGACCGAAAATATCGGCGCCCGCCGCCTCTTTACCGTGATGGAACGGTTGTTGGAGGAGTTGTCGTTTGACGCGCCGGATCGACACGGCCAGACCATCACGATCACGGCCGACGAGGTGCGAAGCCGGTTGGCGGCGGTCCTCAAGAGCGAAGATCTGAGCCGCTACATTTTATGACGCGGGAGCGAAGTGTGGAAAAACTGATTCAGAAAGCGGAAGTTCTCATCGAGGCGCTGCCCTATATCCGGGCCTTCGCCGGCAAGACGGTCGTCGTCAAATACGGCGGCAAGGCGATGGTGGAGCCCGCGCTCAAGGAGCGATTTGCCGAGGACATCGCGCTGATGAAATTCGTCGGCATTCGTCCGGTGATCGTGCACGGCGGCGGGCCGCAGATCAGCGAGATGATGAAACGATTGGGCAAGGAGCCGACCTTTGTGCGGGGTGTCCGGGTGACCGACTCGGAAACGATCGCCATCGTCGAGATGGTGCTGGGCGGGATCATCAATCCGGAGATCGTGGAGCTGATCAATCGCCACGGAGGACGGGCGGTGGGGTTGACGGGCAAAGACGGCCCGTTGCTGGTGGCCAAGCCGTTGCGCCTGCCTGTCCGGCAGGCAGGATCAGCCGATAAGAAGATTGGAGTGGACCTTGGACTGGTCGGTGAAGTCGATGCCGTTGATCCCGGCGTGCTGCAGGGATTGGAGGAGGCGCGGTTTATTCCCGTGATTGCGCCGATCGCCGGCGGAATCGATGGCAAGACCTATAACGTGAACGCCGACAGCGCCGCGGCCGCGATCGCGTCCGCGCTGCGGGCGGAAAAATTATTGCTGCTGACCGATGTGCCCGGCATTCTGGATGCCAACGGCCGCCTGATTCCCACGCTCTCGAAAAAAGAGGTGCAGCAGCTGATTCGAAAAGGCACCGTAAAAAGCGGGATGATTCCCAAGGTCGAGGCCTGTCTGGCCGCCCTGGATGGGGGCGTGGCCAAGGCGCATATCATCGATGGACGCGTGCCGCATGCGCTCTTGCTGGAATTGTTTACCGACCGGGGCATCGGGACCGAGATTCTGATCTAATTATGGTGTCATTGCGAGGAGCGGAGTGACGAAGCAATCCCACGGGTTCATTGGGGATTGCTTCACTGCGTTCGCAATGACGACGTAAATTACTAGTTGGATCATACGCCGGGATGGCGGAACTGGCAGACGCGCGAGACTCAAAATCTCGTGGAGCCTGGCTCCGTGGGGGTTCAACTCCCCCTCCCGGCACTCAAGTACGGTACATGTGTAACTCATTGGGGAGTTGCGATGATGGGTGGCCTGCAGCGATTGTTTTGAATTCTGCGCCTTTGGCGCAGTGGCATCGTCGACTCCCCCTCCCGGCACTCAAGTACGGTACACAGGAGTAACACCGGAGACGGTCAGTGACACACGAGCTTGACGCGATCCACATTGACCAGGAACTCGACCTCAAAGGGGTCGTCTGCCCCTACAACTACGTCAAAACCAAGCTGAAGCTGGAAGAGATGGAAGCGGGCCAGGTGCTACGCGTGACGATCGACGATGGCGAGCCGGTCCGTAACGTGCCCCGCAGTGTGACCGAAGAGGGGCATCAGGTGTTAAAGATCGAGCCCTATCAGGGCCATCACCGGGTGACGATTCGAAAGTGTGGTGAGTAAAGTTCACGGTTAACGGTTCATGGTTGAAGAACCCCGCCTTCGCAGGCGGGGATTCTTCGACCCGAGTGGAAAGGAGCATCTTTAGATTCGCTCGCTAACCCCGCCTTCACAGGCGGGGACTGCGCTCGCTGTCCGGGTTCACAGCAGAAGCTGTGCATGATTTACCGTGAACGGTGAACAGTGAACTGTGAACGAATTTATCTATTTCCCTCTACTACGATGGTCAGCTCGCCCTTGATGGTGCGGTCTTTGAGTTGCGCCGAGACTTCGCTCACTCGTCCCCGAATGACCTCTTCGTGCAGCTTGGTCAGCTCCCGGCCGATCACGATTCGTCGATCTCCTAACCGCGCCTGCAGCTCAACCAACAGCGCGTGCAGTCGGCGGGGCGATTCGAAGAAGATCAGCGTGTCGCGCAACGGCTGGAGCGTTTCGAGCCGCTTCTGGCGAGCGCCCGGTTTTTTCGGCAAAAAGCCGGCAAAGAGAAAGGCATCGGTCGGGAGCCCCGAGACGGCCAGCGCCGCCAACACCGCCGACGCCCCCGGCACGGGGCTGACCCGAATCCCTGCCGTGATGCAGCCGTTGATGAGGTAGTAACCGGGGTCGGAGATGGTCGGGGTGCCGGCGTCCGAGACCAAGGCGATCGAGTGGCCGTTCTTGAG
>JBGPUQ010000047.1:0-7480 GCA_041491185.1 Nitrospiria bacterium
CACCAGGTGATGCACCGCCCGCAGCCGACGCAGCCGGAGCTGTCGAATTGGTCGATCCAGGTCGCCAGCTTGTGCGTCATCCACTGGCGGTAGCGCGATTTGGCCGAGGCGCGCACGCTGCCGCCGTGGACGTACGAGAAGTCCATCGTAAAACAGGAATCCCACTTCTGCCAGCGTTCGGCATGCTCGCCCGTGAGGTCGGTCGTCTCTTCGACCGTGGTGCAAAAACAGGTCGGGCAGACCATCGTGCAGTTCCCGCAGGTCAGACAGCGCGCCGCCACATCGTCCCACCGCGGATGGTCGTAGTTGCGGTAGAGGAGCTCTTTGAGATCGGCGCTCGCCATCGTCCGGCCCATCTGTCGGGCGGTCTGCTCAACGATCCGTTCCGCGGCCGCCGTCTCTTGCGCCGACGCCTCCCCGTGCACCACCTCGCGAAGCAGCCCGGCGCCCGATTCGGTTCCCTCCTCGACCACAAAATAGTGTCGTCCCTCTTCCAACACCTCGGTCAGCGCGAGGTCAAACCCGGCGGTCGCCCTGGGGCCCGCCTGCATCGACACGCAAAAACAGGTGCCTCCGGCCTGCCCGCAATTGACCGCCAGGAGAAAGGCGCCTTGCCGATGGTCTCGATAGGAGGGATCGACCGTGTCGCCGCCCATGAAGATCCGATCCTGAATCGCGATGGCCTGCAGTTCACAGGCGCGCACCCCGATAAAGGCAAACTTCGGCGCCGCCGGCGCCTCTTGGATGACGCGGAAGCTTTTTCCCTCCCGTTCCGCCTGCCACAATCGCCTGACCGGCGGATGCAGAAACTTCTTCCAGGAGTGGGGACCGACGACATAGCCGAAGAGCGCCTGATCGCCACGTGGCTTCAGACGATACGTCCCGCCTTCCTGCTCATCCGTCCAGCCGACGGGAAGATCGGCGGTCGACGTCAATTCATCATAGATGATGGCGCCGTCCCGCACCGTCGGGCCGACAAGCTGATAGCCCCGTCGCGTGAGCGCGGCGAACAAGAGATCAAGCGCGTTGCGGTCGATGATCTTCATGGCCCCCCGGCCGTCCCGATCTGAATGAAGATGCGCGGCGCGATCGTGATCGAGTGGTGCACGGTGCAGCCCTCCAGGACCTTCTGAAGGCGATCCTTCATCGCCCCATCCAGCGCCGCCGGCAGCTCGACGCGGGTGCGGATGCTCCCCACGCGGTGCGGCTGTTCGGCGTAATCCCAGCCCATGGTCACGCGAAGCTCCGCGGTCGGAATCTTGTGGCGCTGGCAAAAACGCACGGCAAAATAGCCGATGCAGCTTCCCAGCGACGCGATGAACAGTTCCACCGGCGTGATGCCTTGATCTTGCCCGCCCTCTTCCAGCGGTTGATCGACCACAACTCGATGGTTGCGGGCTTCGACCGCCAATTGGACCCCCGTCACCCATGCGATCGTCATCGATTCCGGTTGAGCCCCAACCGACGCGTTCATGATTTTTTTCCTCTCAACACCTTCGGCCTCACGGTCAGGACCGGACAGGGGGATTGACGGACCACCCGCTCGGCCACGCTCCCCAGCAGGATGTGGGCCAGCCCCGTGCGGCCATGGGTGCCCACCACGATCAGATTCGCTCGAATGTCTTTGGCGGCGTCGAGGATTTCAAGAAACGGCGCTCCCTCTTTGAAGAGTGTGTGCACCGTGACATGCCGGCGCCGGACCTCCTCCGCCAGCCTCGCGAGCTTTCCGGACGACTCCGTCCTGACCTCTTTGATCCATTCATACATCTCCGGTCGAACGCCGGGCGAGACACCGGCATCGATGTAGACCGGCCATTCAAACACATGGAGCAGATAGAGCTTCGCCTTCAACATCCGGGCCAGATGGATCGCGGAGTCCAGCGCCTCCTTGGAGGAGTTTGAAAAATCGGTGGGAACCAGGATCCGGCTCAGCGACATCTTCTTCATCCTCTCCTCCGTTATGATGCGGCTCTTCCCATTCGCAGGCCGGAACGTTTCACGGCCTCAAACCACAGCACTCCCGCGACACCGGCGGCCAGCGCCATCGCCACATGCGCAAGGGGCAGCGGGGCAAAACGGAAGAGGTCGCGCAACAGATCGACGGACAGCACGAGACCGAGAAAGAGGAGTGCGCCTCCCAGCACCCACCACAACGCCGAGTTGGGCGTGCGCAGCGTGGCCAGGATCGTACGCGACCAGGAGCGATTTGTAAAGATCAGGGCCAGGTTGGCCATGACCAGCGTGGCAAACGCCAGCGCGCGGGCTTCGCGCTCACCCTCTCCAAGAGAGAGGGTAATACCGAACACGGCCAAGACCATCACCAACACGCTCATCCCCTGCAACACACTGAACACCAGGGTGCGGCGCCCAAACAACGGTTCGTTCGAATTTCGGGGGGGGCGACGCATCACATCGGCCTCCGCCGGCTCCGCTTCGAAGACGATGGAGCAGGCGGGGTCGATGATCAACTGGAGAAAGACGATATGGATCGGTGAAAACATGAGCGGCCAGTGAAGAAGCAATGGGATCAGGGACATGCCGACAATCGGCACGTGGACGGCCACGGTATAAGCCATCGCCTTCTGGAGATTGTCGAAGATGCGGCGCCCCACATGCACGGCCTGGACGATGGAGGCAAAATCATCGTCCAACAGCACCAGTGATGACGCCTCGCGGGCGACATCGGTGCCCCGCTCCCCCATGGCGATCCCGATGTGCGCCGATTTGAGGGCCGGCGCATCATTCACCCCGTCACCCGTCATGGCCACAATGGCGCCAGCGGCCTTCAACGCGTTGACCAGTCGCAGCTTTTGCTCGGGCACGACGCGGGCGAAGATATTGATCGTGTGAATCCGCCGTCGAAGGTCGTCATCGCCGAGCCGCTCCAGCTCGACGCCGGTCATGACCTCCTCCCCCGGCGCCATGCCGATCTGTCGGGCCACGGCCCGAGCCGTGCCCGGGTAGTCGCCGGTGATCATCACGACCCGGATGCCGGCGGCGGCGCACTCCGCGAGCGCAGCCGGCACCGTGGGACGCACCGGGTCGGCCAAACCAACGAGTCCCAGAAATTGAAAATCGAACCCGCGTTGATCGGCAGGCCACGGCGTCCCGTTGAAATCGGCCCTCGCCACCCCGAGCACCCGCAGTCCCTCGTCGGCCATCGACCCGATCCACGCGGAGAGTTCCTGTCGTTGCGCCGCCGTATACCGGCAGAGATCGGCGATCGCTTCAGGCGCGCCTTTTGCGGCGACAATGTACCCGTCATGATCCGGCGATCTCCAGAGGCGCGATCGGGCCATCAGCTGCGGAGAGACGGCGTAGTCATGCGCCAGCGTCCAATCATGGTGAAGATGTTCGGTCTGCGCCAGGTCACGCTCGCCCAATCGCTTGAAGGCCTGTTCCATCGGATCGAAGGGATCCCGGTCGCTGGCCAGGAGGCTGAACTCCACAATCTCATGAAATTTTTCCCGCAGCGGGGTTTGCCCGTCATGGTTGAGATGATACGGCTCCCCATCCACGAACAGTTCGGCCACCGTCATGCGATTGAGCGTGAGCGTGCCGGTCTTGTCCACGCAGAGCACGGTGGCGGCGCCCAGGGTTTCCACCACGGGGATGCGGCGGGTCAGCACCCGCTGCTGCGAGATCCGCCACGCCCCCAGGGCAAGAAAGACCGTCAGCACCACGGGAAACTCTTCGGGGATGACGGCCATCGCCAGCGTGATGCCGGCCAACAATCCGCCGAACCACTCATGCCGCGTGACACCGTACAGCATCACCACCACAACACAAAGCAACAGTCCGATCAGGGCAAGATTGCGGACAAGCCGGCCGGTCTCCTGTTGCAGCGGGGTCTTCTCATCTTCGACGGCCTGGAGGGCTTTGCCGATTTTCCCGATTTCGGTCCGGCTTCCGGTCGTCAGCGTTCGGGCGAATCCCTTCCCCTTGACCAGCAACGTGCCGGAGTAGACGAACGGCAGATCATCCCCGCCGGGACGAGCAACCTCCATCACGCCGTCCCAGGCAATCTTTCGCACCGGCGCCGATTCGCCCGTCAACAACGACTCGTCGACCCAGAGACTCTGGCACGTCAGCAACACGGCGTCGGCCGGCACACGGTCGCCTTCGACCAGGACGAGCATGTCGCCGGGGACCACCTCACGGCCGGCAATGCGCTTGTGTTCGCCGTCCCGCATCACCAGCACGCGCGGGCTTGAGAGGTCACGCAGCGCCTCGAGCGCCCGCTCGGTTTTTCGCGCCTGGACAATGGTGATGCCCATGACCACGAAGACAAAGCCGAGCAGCATCAGCGCCTCGCCCCTGTCGCCCAACGCCAGATAAATGGCGCCGGCGGCGATGAGGAGGAGGAACATCGGTTCGCGCGCCACCTCCAGCGCCACGGTCACGACGCCGCGTCGCAGCGCCGTGGGCAGCTCATTGGGCCCCTCTTCTTTCAGCCGGCGGGTCGCTTCGGCTTCCGAGAGCCCGGTCATCGAACCCGGATGATCGGTCATGACCGTGATTGCTCCCTTCTTCACTCCCAGGATACGGCCCGATGTCTCATGCGGGACAGCCATGGACGCTCCTGGTCGTGTGATGCTCGTCGTTCGCCCCATCTTAGTTTTCTCTCCGGACTTTTGCAATCCTCCCGGCCGCGCAGATCCCCATCGACGAGCCAAGGCTCTCCGCAAGGGGAGATGCCGCATTCGTGAAACGTCGCTCTTCGGCGACACACACCGCGCAATCAGGTGGGGAAAAACTCGCCTGCGGTGTGTGGAACGCGCTTACTTGACCCGGACCTTCACCGCTTTGCGCTTGGCCGCGACCAACCGTTCCGCATCCAGCCAATCGTCCAGATCATGCCCATGCATCTGGCCACGATTCAGGTAATGCTCGTACGCGGTTTGGGCAATCCGTCGGTGAAGCTCCTCGTCGCTGAGGGCCGAAACCGCAGGCGTCGTCTCGTTCTTGGTGGATCTCATACCCATCGTTGCCCTCCTTTTTTGGCTGAGTTTCTCCGTTGACCCACCAATCCCGCCCACCGCGCAAAGACGCTCTTCCCGATGCGTTGAAGCCGGGGCAGGTGGACTCGTTCCGGTCCGATGATGTCATCGCCCGTGATCCCGGTTTCGCGCAGTTCGTGCGCAAATGTCTGCACCATCCCGCTGATGATCTCCGCGGTGACCTCCAGATGAAAGAGAAACCCATAGGCATGACGGCCGTAGCGAAAGGCCTGATGCGCGGTGAGTTCCGATGAGGCGAGAGAGACGGCGTCCGGCGGCAGGTCAAACAGATCGCCGTGCCAGTGGTAGGCCATAAACGAGGGGGCCACGCCCGCCCACAGGGGATCGCTCAAGGCTTCCGTCGTCACGGTGACCCGATGCCACCCGATCTCCCGGCTCTTGCCTTTCGTTACCTTCGCGCCCAGGGCCGCGGCCAGCAGCTGGCTCCCCAGGCAGACGCCCAGGATCGGCTTCTCCGCCCGCAGGGCATCGTGGAGCAGATCGATCTCGTGCCGCAAAAACGGATAGCGCGCCTGCTCATAGACCCCCATCGGGCCGCCCAGCACAATGAGAGCCGCGGCATCGCCCATCCGGTGGGGCACGGGCTGCCCCTCAAACGTGCAGACGTCGCGCGCGACGATCCCGGCGGATTGCAGCGCCGGGGCGATGAGGCCCAGGGTTTCACACTCACTATGCCGTACGACCCACACGGTCGACATCGTCGCCTCTTTGCCGCGTGACGCTGATGGCTCGAATACACCATTGCATGTAGGGAAGAGAACCACATCCCCCGGTTGAAAATCAACCGGCTCCAACCCGGAGCCGTTCAAATGGAATAGAGGAAGGCGAGCCGACCATAAGGAGGGTTACGAGTACGTTCATGCATTGGGTGATGGGGCCGCGCGCTCGGCCGCCTCCGCATCACGCAAGCCGACGCCACTGGGCTCCATCCGAGGAGCCGTCGCCTCCAGTCTGGCCCGTTCGTCCCGTCTCCACCAGGACCTGGCCAGCAATTGCCCCACAAACAACCCGCCGGCAAAGACGGCGCCGGAATAGGTGAGCACGTAGAAGATATAGAAGAGATGCTTCATAATTTCACGACGCCTTCTTTCGGAGGCGCGCGCACATCATCGTGATTCAGGGCACCTGACGCTCAATGGTGGGAGGCTCCAGGTGCAGCATGTCCAGCGCCGTCTCGAGCCGATAGCTTGTTTGCAGATCGTGCAACGGGATGTGCACCTCGGCGGAGTCGAACTCGAAATTCAATTCAACCGTCCCATTCGCCGACACCGTCATCCGCTGCGCCTGAACTTTCATGTGCGGATGCCAGGCGATCACATCGTAGGTTCCCGGAGGAAGATCCGAAATGGTAAAACTCCCGTCCGATCCCGTCACCGCAAAATACGGATTCCCCACGGCCATCCCCCAGGATTGCATAAAATCGTGCACCCCGCACTGAGTCCGGAAAATATAATGCCGATTCCGGAGTTGAATTTCCTTGGCAACAGTACTTTTCGGCAGCATCGGCTTATTGAACATGGCAAAGGTGTAGGGATCCTCGATCGTATACCCCTGGATGTCATGCACCACCGGATCTTTATTGACAATCGAGAAGGGATGATGGTTTCGAACGGGCGTCACAAAGGGCAAGATCCGGCAGTTTTCAAGCTGAATCTCCGGCGTGTAGTCAAATCGCTTCCCCTGTTCGACCCCCACGACGGCCACCACCACATCCTGAAATCCGCCCTCTCCGGATACCCGGAATTCCTTGAGCAGCCGGTTGCCCTTGCCATCCGAGATCTTTGTGCAAAAATCGATATTCGGAGAAAAGACCATGTGGAAGATCCGGGTCGGGGGCACCGCTCCCTTCAGGACAACCCTCCCGGTCAGGGTGCCGCCGTTGGTCACAGCAACTTCCTCATAGCCCCAGGCGACGGGGCAGCCGATCAGCCATACCAGCGCCAGGCCGGCCGCGATCGTCAGGCGGGGGGACATCACGCATCGCCGCTCACTTGGGGCAATAGGGTGGCTCACACTCTTCCAGATGCTCATGGGGGTGCGCCTCCGGTCCAATACGGAACTTCTCCTGACTCTCATATGATGGCCGCACCACCGTGTGCGCGTCAAACGTAAAGTCCACCGCCGCCATCTGATCGGCTTGGATCGTCACTGTCTGCTCGATCGGCTTCAGATGCGGATGCCACGCCAGCACGGTGTACGTCCCCGGCGGCAGCCCGTCAATCGTGAACTGCCCTCCCGCCTTCGTTCGCGCATAATAGGGATTGTCCACCATGAAGCCCCAGCCCTGCATGAATTCATGCATCCCGCAGATCATCTGCATGATGCGTTTGCCCGGCTCAAAATGAACCGGCCCGCCCCGCGGCTCGGTGGAGACGGGCAGCGGGAAGTTCAGGACAATATTCCCCCGCTCGCTTTGAAACACCTGCCCGTTGTGAATGATCGGGTCTTTGTTGACCACC
>JBGPUQ010000048.1:0-7360 GCA_041491185.1 Nitrospiria bacterium
ACGACCGCGTCGAGCAGTTGGTTTTTCAGCCCCCATCCGCTGATTGTCCTGGCGCTCTCCGGCCGCGGTGGGTTAGCCCGGCAATTTGACATCACCCCATTTGTGCCGCTGAGCGAGCGGTTCTACCTTGGCGGTCGCAGCACGGTCAGGGGCTACAAGCAGGATACCCTCGGCGTCCTCGGAGAAACCCTCACCACAACGCTCGATCCGACGGGCGGCAATATCACGCTCCTCACGAATGTCGAGGTTCGTATTACACTGCCCAAGAGCCTTGGGCTCGTGCTCTTTCTCGATGGGGGAAACGTCTGGCCAAAAGCCAGCGCAGTGACACTCAGCGAAATGAAATTTTCGACCGGCGCCGGTCTCAGGTATAATACAGCGGTAGGACCGCTGCGACTCGATTGGGGCTATAAGCTGAACCGGGAAGTCAACGTATTGGATATTCCGTCTGGGCACAGATATTCCGAGAGCCGGTATGAGATCTATTTTACATTGGGTCATGCGTTTTAACCCGATGAACCCCATGCGCTTCGGTACACGACTGTCCTCGATGGCCGGCCGTCTTGACGGCTGGTCGATCGCACTGGTGATCGCGGCCGCCCTGTTGCTCATCGGCCTGGTGCGCATGGGCATGCGAACAGCCGGACCGCCCCCCGATGGTCCGCCTGCCCGCGCAACATCGACGCCATCCTTCCCGTCACCAAACCCAAAAATCGCCAACATCGATGACCATGCCAGCCCGACCGAGGAGCCACGCCGTCAGGCCGTCGCCTCCTTCCCCGCCATTCCCCCGCCGACGCCGCTCCAATCCACACCCGCACAAGCCGCCCAGCCGCCCAGTGCCGACAATTCGGCCGGGATCGCCGCCTACGAAGCCGGCCGCTACCGAGATGCCATCGATCACTTTGAGCACGCGAGGGCCGAACGGCCGGACAATCCCGTCATTCGACATAACCTGGCGGCGGCCACGGCCGCCGTCGGCTGGGCGGCGATCGAATCCCGAGACGCCAACGACGCCATCCGACAGTTCCGATCCGCCATCGAATTTGATCGCACGGAGGCCAGTTTTTACGCCGGCCTGGCCGCCGGCTATCAACTTCGCCACGAATCACAACGCGCCGTCGAGGCGCTTCGTGCGGCCGTCGCGATCGATCCCACGCGAGCCGAGCTGTATGAACAACTCGCCGAACTGCTCTACGAACACAATCAACTGCAGGAGGCCGTCGCCGTCCTCACAATGGGCATCCAGCGGGCGCATCCCCCCGACCATCTTTCCCTGCTGCTGGCCCGCATGACCCGAGAGCAGTCGCTGCAAGGACACTTTCAACAAACCGGCACCCGTCATTTCCTGATCCAATTCGAAGGCGGAGAAAATCGTGACGTCGCCTATCAGGTCCTCGACCTGCTGGAACTGGCCTACCGCGATGTCGGTCAAGCGCTCTCGTTCTATCCGGAGGAGGAGATCGCCGTCATCCTCTACAACAACGAGCAGTTCCGGGATATGACGCAGACCCCCAGCTGGACCAAGGGCATCTACGATGGCAAAATCCGGCTGCCCGTGGGCGGCTCTGCGCCCGACCGTCATCTTCTGGCCAAGGTGCTGTATCATGAATATACTCATGTCATTGTGCATGAGCTCTCCGCCGATCACGCCCCGACCTGGTTGAACGAGGGGCTTGCCGTCTATTGCGAAGGCCTGGCCTCAGGAAATCTGGAAGGGTATCAGGAAGCCCTCAAGCGACCGAGCGGCCACCTGCCCCGCGAGCGACTGCTGCCGCTGTCGGCGCTACACGGCTCATTCCTCGGCTACACGAATGAGCAAGCCGCCTTGGCCTATGCGGAGAGTTTTGACGCCACGCGTTACCTGGTCGATCACTACGGCCTGTTTCGCATGAAGGAACTCCTTCAACTGCTGGGCACCAACCGCCCATTCGACCGTGCGTTCGAAGATGCGTTTTTCCTCTCCTACCCGGAGTTTGAACGCCTTTGGCAAGAGACCGTGGCCTCCTGACCATGGGAGATAGACGATCCCGTCCCGGTCGGGCTCCTGCGCCTCCGCATCTCCTCCTCTGGGGCATCGGCATCTGGTTGATCGGGGGGTGGGCGCCGTCCATCCTGGCGGCCTCCGAGCAAATTGCCGATCTGACGGTCTCAATCCAACCCCAAGAGATCACGCTTTCGGCAACGCTGGTCGATGCCATGCCGGATGCGGTGGGAGAGGAGATTCGCCAGGGAATCAGCAAAGATCTCTATTACTACGCCGTGCTCAAACGAAAGATCCCCTTCTGGATCGATGAGGAGCTGGCATCCGCCACGGTACGTTTCCGCATCCGGTATGATCTGGTCAAAAAGGAGTTCGTGGTCGCACACCGACAAGGAGAGACGGAGACCCGTCAGACCGCGGAGCAATTCACCGACGTGCGCCGTTTGATCTCCCACCTCCGTGGTGTTACAATACCGCTGTCGATTCCCCTCCGTCGCGACGACACCTACTACGTGAGCGTCAAAGCTGAAATGCGATCGGTCAAGCTCCCCGTCTATATTGAGTACGTCCTGTTTTTCCTGCCAACAGCGCAGTTGACGACGCCATGGACCGACTCCGCCCCCTTCACCGCCGGTCGCACAAGGACACCGTGATGAAACCGACCCAAACCGACGATTTACCACCGACACGTCAATCCCGGCACTCGATGCGACCCGTGTGGGTCACGGCCGTCGGACTGGCCTGTTCATTGGCATTGACCGTCATCATTTTCTATCGTCCGGTCGAGAGCGCCTCACTCTTTCCGAGCAACATCCTGCTCCTGACGATGATCAACATCAACGTGATTCTCGTCTTCGTCCTGCTGCTGCTGCTCTCTCGAAACCTCATCAAGCTCTACTTCGAGCGTCGCCACAAACTCCTGGGGGCCGGGTTCCGCGCAAAACTCGTCGCGGCGTTTGTCGGGTTGACGCTGATCCCAACATTTCTCCTCTTTGGCGTGGCCAGCGGCCTCATCAGCAGCAGCGTGGAAAACTGGTTCGGCATCCAAATCGAAGAATCGCTGAAAGACTCGCTGGACGTGGCCCAGAACTATTATGAAACGACCAAACAACGAACCCTCATCTTGGGACGGGCCATCAGCCGGGAAAGTGCCCGTGAGGCCCCATCGGCCGCGGCCCAGCAACAGCTACTGGACCAGCTCTTTGAGACCTCGGTCGCCAGCGTTGACTTTGCCACGGTCGCCATCTACGACCATGCCGGGCATCTACTGGCCAGACACACGGCGGCCCGCGACCAACACCACGCAGGGTCAACAATCCCCAAAACCGCCCCGATCGACAAGATGCTGGCCGACGCCGGGCACGGGAGTGAAACGCTCGCCACCTTTCCGACAGACGCCGGCGATCTGCTTCGGGCGGTGTTCCCGGTCGTTGCCGCGTCGGCATCCGGTGCGTCCCGCGTCCAGGCCGTGGTGGTGGTCGACTCAATCATTCCGTACCAGATGACGGGGAAACTGGAGGCGATCAACCGGGCCATCGAGGACTACCACCAACTCAAAGCCTTGAAGAACCCCATCAAAGGCATTTACGTCGTGCTCTTTTTGGCCGTGACGCTGTTGATCGTCTTCTCCGCCACGTGGTTCGGCTTTTACATCGCCCGGGGGATCACCGGGCCGATCCAGAAGCTCCTGGAGGGCACTCGCACCGTCGCCGGAGGAGATCTGACCGTTCACATCGAAGCGGGATCGACAGACGAGCTCAAAGAACTCGTGGACTCGTTCAATAGGATGACCGACGACCTGCGGTTGAGCAAAGCACAGATCGAGGCGGTCAATCAGTCGCTTCGCCGCTCCAACATCGAACTGGAACAGCGACGCGCCTATATCGAGACCGTGCTGGAAACGATCGCGACCGGTGTCATCGCCACCGACCAGGAAGGCCAAATCACCACGTTCAACCGCTCGGCCGAAATGATCCTGCAATCCCGCCCCGAGTCCATCAAGGGCCGGCACTATGAAGAGGTGTTCAAACACTACCAACTCGAACTGTTGATCGACGACATTCACCACCTGATCCGTCAAAACGGAGAGACGGTCGAGCGGGATGTCGTCATCGAAATCGGCGGTCGCTCCCTCACCCTGCGGCTCAGCCTGGCATTGCTCCGCGGTCACAGTCGAGAGTTCATGGGCGCGGTGGTCGTGTTCGATGATCTCTCCGAATTGCTCAAGGCACAAAAACTGGCCGCCTGGCAGGAGGTCGCCCGCCGCATCGCCCATGAGATCAAGAATCCCCTGACCCCGATCCTGCTGGCCACGGAACGGCTGAGAAAAAAGTTTGTACAGAGCCCCGACGAGTTCGCCGCCATTTTCGATGAGTCGACGCGGATCGTCATCAACGAAGTGAATGCGCTGAAAACGATGGTTGATGAATTCTCCAATTTTGCCCGCATGCCGATGCCCTCCCCGCAGCCGTGCGATCTGCACGCGCTCCTGCAGGAAGTCGCCTTCCTCTATCGCAGCGCGCATAAGGACATCGAGGTGTCGACCCAGCTGGCCGATGCGCTGCCGATGCTGATCCTCGACCCCTTGCAGATGAAGCGGTTATTTGTGAATCTCTTCGAGAATGCCGTCGCGGCCATGACCGGCAGGGGAAAACTCCGGCTGACGACACACTACCAGCCCGGCCAATCATCGGTGAAGATTTGCGTCAGCGACGAGGGGATTGGCATTCCGCCCGAAGACCTGGACAAACTGTTTCTCCCCTACTTTTCCAAACGGCGCGGCGGCACCGGGCTGGGACTGGCCATCGTGCACCGGATCGTCACCGATCACAACGGCCACATTAATGCCAGCCCCAATCATCCCCGCGGCACCACCATCACGATCGAATTGCCCGTCCCGACCCCGTCATGAACGACACCATCCTCATTGTCGATGACGAGCCCGCGATCCTGGACACGTTGGCCAACGTGTTACAGGACGAGGGATACCACGTCGTCACCGCCGACAGCGGGCGCGCCGCACTCTCCCGGCTGCAGCATGAGATGCCCGCCGTCATCCTGCTGGATATCTGGATGCCGGATCGTGACGGCCTCGACACGCTGCAGCAGATCAAACAACGGCACCCGGAGGCGACCGTGATCATGATGTCGGGTCACGGATCGATTGAAACGGCGGTCCGCGCAACCAAGCTGGGCGCCTACGATTACATCGAAAAACCCCTCTCATCGGAAAAAGTCCTGCTCGTCCTGCGCCACGCCATCACGGAACAACAGCTCACCGTGGAAAATCTCACGCTTCGGGCCGCCATCGATCGGCGGTTTGAAATCCTGGGCACCAGTCCCGCCATCCAGCGGCTGCGCAATCAAATCGGCGTCGCCGGCCCCTCGCAAAGCCGCGTGCTGATCTATGGTGAAAACGGAACCGGAAAAGAGCTGGTCGCCCGCGCCATCCATCAAAACAGCCCGAGACACGACCATGCCTTTGTGGAGATCAATTGTGCCGCGATCCCGGAGAACCTCATTGAGAGCGAGCTGTTCGGCTACGAACGAGGCGCGTTCACCGGCGCGATGGAACAAAAAAAAGGCCGGTTTGAACTGGCCCAAGGCGGAACGCTCTTTCTTGATGAGATCGGCGATATGAGTCTGTCGACGCAAGCCAAGATGCTGCGCGTGCTTGAAGAACAGCAGTTCCAGCGACTCGGCGGAACGAAAACGCACCGGATGGACGCGCGCATCATCGCCGCCTCCAACAAGCTGCTTCCTGAAGAAATCCAGCAGGGCCGTTTTCGTGAAGATCTCTTTTACCGGCTCAACGTCATCCCGCTCACCGTTCCGCCCTTGCGTGAGCGAAAAGAAGATATCCCGTTGCTGGCGAACCAATTTCTGGAACGATATGCCGCGGAGCAGGGAAAGTCCGTGAAGCGGATCACCGACGATGCGATGGCGATGTTGCGGGCCTATGAGTGGCCGGGAAACGTCCGGGAACTCAAAAACTACATCGAGCGATTGGTCATCATGATCCCGGCGGTGACGGTGGATCGCGACCGATTGTTGCCGCTCGGCGACGTGTTCCCGCGGACGCCGCCCCCCGCCGATCATCCACCCGCCACGCAACCATTGAAGCACGCCCGGGCGCTCTTCGAACGGGACTATATCCTCCGCGCGCTGGAAGCCCATCGGTGGAATATCAGCCGCACGGCGGAGACCCTGCAGGTCGAACGCAGCCACCTGCATCGAAAAATTAAAGAGCTGCAGATCGGCGTGCACCCCTCCGAAGAAAGCGATCGCTCCGTCGAGTAAGGGACCCGACCGCGCGTCGGGCAAGGGAACGGCTCACGCAGAGCAACTAGCCCAACTCGTCGCACAACAGGGACATTAATTCCGGAACACCGAGACAGAAGTAATCGGGACCGGCCGCATGAAGAATCGGGGCCGGAGAGAGGCCATAACCGACCGCGCAGGAACGAACGGACGCCGCCCGGGCGGCCAAAATGTCGTTGACGCCGTCTCCCACCATCACGGCCAGTTCCGGTGTCATCCGGATACGCTCCAGCGCGCTGCGCACCATATAGGGATCCGGCTTGAGCGGCGTGGTGTGATCGCTCCCGATCACAAGATCGAAATACCGGCCGGCATTCAACCCGTCGATGATCATCTCGGTATATTCCATCGGTTTGTTCGTGACCACGACTTTCTTCTTGTTGGACAATCGTTGCAACAACGCTTCCATGCCCGGATAGAATCGCGTCGTATCGAGCAGGTGGCCCAGGTAATGGCCACGAAAGAGGCGCAGCGCCTCCTGATATCGCGGCGTCCCAGACTCACCGAGTGTTTTTTCGATCAACTTTCTCACTCCGTCACCGACGTACCCCGCAATCACCTCAAGCTCCAGCATGGGAAGACCCATATCCCAAAAAGCTAAGTTGACGGCGGTCGCCAGATCGGTCTTGGTGTCAGCCAGGGTCCCGTCAAGATCAAAGAGCAGCAGCTCCGCCGAGACGCCGCTGCGCCGGCCGGGCGCGCCGTTCCCCCCATCGCGCGGGCGGTCAACGACGCGTCCGATGCCTTCACGATCCGACATATGACGACTGCTCCCCATGCACTTCGATCGTCGCCCCGGTGATCGCTCTGGCATCGACGCCCGCGAGGAACACAGCGGCCCCCGCCACGTCCTGCGCACGCGTCAGATTCGCTCCCCTCATCGGTGGCGGCCCCGAGGTCATCGAGGCCGGAGCAACCGCCAGCGTGGGACAGATCGCATTGACGGTAATCCCGTAGGGCGCCATTTCAAGCGCCAGCGCCTTGGTCAACCCGATCACCCCGAACTTTGACGCGCAAAAACCGGTGAAGTTCGGCAGCGCCTGCACCCCCGCGCCC
>JBGPUQ010000049.1:0-7350 GCA_041491185.1 Nitrospiria bacterium
GGCCAGGTGCACCGTCTCGGCCAGCACCGACCAATCGATCTCGATCCGGCCTTCGGTGCGCGTGGTCATCTTCGCCAGATTGATCGATCCCAGGTTGCACGATTCATAGGGGAGCAAGGGCATCTCGCCGCACGGATTGGTCGCTTCAATGTCGTCCAACTCGGGGGTGGGGTTGTCGCGGTTGATCCGATCGAGAAAAATCAGCCCTGGATCGCCGGTTCGCCAGGCCGCGGCCGCCAGCCGGTTGAAGATTCCCCTCGCGCGCAGCCGCTTGACGGCGGTCTTGGTCCGGGGGTTGATCAGCGGGTAGGTCTGATTGCGCTCGACGGCCCGCATGAACGCATCGGTCACGGCGACGGACAGGTTGAAATTGGTCAGTTCGGTCGCGCCTTCCTTCACCGTGATGAACTCTTCAATGTCAGGGTGGTCGATGCGGAGAATGCCCATGTTGGCGCCCCGCCGTGTTCCACCTTGTTTGATGACCTCGGTGGCCATGTTGAAGATCCGCATGAACGACACCGGCCCGCTGGCCACGCCGCTGGTGGTGAGCACGCGGTCCGACTTGGGGCGGAGACGGCTGAACGAGAAGCCGGTGCCGCCGCCCGATTGATGAATCAACGCCGTGTGTTTGACGGCGTCGAAGATGGAGGCCAGCGAATCGGCAATCGGGAGGACAAAACAGGCGGAGAGTTGTTGGAGCTCGCGGCCGGCATTCATCAGCGTAGGGGAGTTGGGCAGGAAGAGCTGTCCGGCCATGACGGTGTAAAAACGCCTGGCGTGGTCATGCACGGACGCCTTGGGGTCATAGTATTGTTCGGCTTTGGCGATGTTTCGAGCGACCCGCTGAAACAATCGTTGCGGTGTCTCGATGATTCGACCCGTCGGGTCTTTGCGCAAGTAGCGGTGCTGTAAAATGACCAGCGCGTTACGGCTGAGATGCGGGGTGAGTGGTGTGCGGTGTCGAGCCATAACCGCCGACGGGCCAGTTGACTATTGCGACAACGTTCTGATGTAGGCCAGGACGTCCCAGCGCTCCGGCTCGGACAGGATCTTCTCCCATGCGGGCATGCCGGAGCCGCGACCGCCGTGGGTAATCTTGTCAAACAGCTGAGCGTCCGTGCGGGTGGCCATGTACCGGCCGTCCGAGAGATTGGGGAGCGTGCCGATCCCTTTGCCGGTGTTTCCATGGCACGGCACGCAGCGTTTTTCGTAAATGGTTTTTCCCGCTTTGGGGTCGCCGTCGGCCCCGTGTGCATTGACGACCAGCGCCAGCAACAGGCCGCCGGCGCCGACGCACGTCCATGTGGGGGTTGTCCCGGATCGCATAGAGGTTCCTTGGCTGCATTATCAGGGTTGGTTCTTGGAATGTCAATTACGGAACCCGTCGATCACTGGACCGGTTGATCGTGCCGGTTGTGCGGGCGGCGGTTCCGTCGGTGTGCGACGGGGCTGGTTTGACTCCCCCGGGGGCTTTTGATACAGTACGCCCACGACGACGATGAAGATTTCTCGAGTCAGAATTGCCGTGGTGGCCAAGACCATCGTGGGACGGTTGCAGGCCGAACGGGCGATCACGGTGACCGGCGATCCGGCGACGTTGGTGTCGCACGTGGGTGAACTCATTGAGCGGGAGCTGTCTGTTGAGGATCGGCTGAATCAAGAGGTCCGTGAGCTCCTCAAACAATACGAGCGACAGATTGAGAGCGGGCAAGTCGATTATCAGAAAATGTTTTCGATGGTCAAGCGGCAATTGGCGAAGGACCGCGGGGTGATCATCTGATGCTCGTGAGCGAGGAGAAGCTGACCCACCTGGCCCACCTGGTGTACGCGGGGATCGGGAAATTCGACGGCGTCCAGCTGACCGCCGATGAGGAAGTGACGTTGCGCGCGATCAAACAGGCGCTGCTGGACGAATTCAGACTCGATGACGAGATCGATCAGATTGTGCGGGGCCGACTGGCGTCGTATTCGCGAAAGATCGTCGAAGACAGCCCGGAATGGGATGTACTCTACAAAAAGGCTTCGGACGAAGAACTGCGCAAACGCCATCGGGCGTGATGGGTGGGGGCAGCTTCCGGCCGGCGTGGAACTGGCGTATGATGGGATGGTGCTTCATCTCTAGCGGCATCTCAGCCCGATGGCGCCTCGGCGGGGGTCTGGTCGGACTGGTGCTCCTTGGTCTTGCGGCCGTCGGTCCGGCCGTCGGCGCAGGGACGCCGCTACCCCGGGGATTGGATGCGGCGCGCTGGGGGATGACCGTCGACGAACTGCGCCGACAGGTGCCGATTGAGAAGGTCGATCTGAACGATCCGTTTTCGCATGCCGAACATCTGGAACAAGAGCCGGAGATTTATGCGAGAGAGACCGCCGACGGAAAGCGCGCGGAATATTATTTCTACAACGGTGAACTCTACAAAATTTTCGTGATCCATGCCCGCAATCAGCGGGATCCCGCGCTCTACCATCAGCTGTTCCAGCAGTTGACGGCGATCTACGGCCCGCCGCAGCGCACCTATGAAGAGGTCGTGTTCGGGCTGAAGATCACGCATACGGTGTGGGAAGAGCCCACGACGAGGGTTGATCTTCGGTTCGGGGGCGGGTTTGTGTTTCAAGTCCACACCGATCGGATCCGTTCAGACGCGAAAGAGACCGCGTCCAAGCGGAAAAAATCCATTTAGCCCGTCCTGCCCGCGTCTCGTCGAAGGCTTCCAATTCCTGTGCTATACTGAATAACGACGCGCAGGCACCATATCGCCTGCCGCGACGGGAGTGGAACCACTAGAGGGGAGCTGGAGGAGGGGAGCTGATGACGCTGTTTCGCCGCATCGAACATCAGGGACACGAATCGGTCACGTTTTTCTCCGATCCGGCCAGCCGCCTTCGCATGATCGTGGCGGTTCACAATACCTTGATGGGGCCCGCGCTCGGCGGCTGCCGCATGTGGCCCTATGCCGGCATCGATGACGCGCTCGATGACGTGCTGAGACTGGCGCGGGCGATGACCTATAAAGCGGCGATGGCGAGTCTCCCGTTTGGCGGCGGCAAGGCGGTCGTGCTGGGCGATTCCAAGCGGGAAAAAGATGAAGCGCTGCTCCTGGCGGTGGGGCGCGCGGTCAGCGGTCTGGGGGGGCGGTATATCGTCGCGGAGGATGTGGGGATGACCGAAGCCGATATGGCCGTGATCGCCCGGACGACGACCTGGGTCACCGGACGATCCTCGTCCGAGGGTGGGAGCGGCGATCCGTCGGTTCCCACGGCGATCGGCGTCTTTGCCGGGATGAAAACCTGCCTGGAACAACTCGGTGAACCGCCCACCGTGCGGGGCAAGACCATCGCCATTCAGGGGTTGGGCAAGGTCGGCAGCCATCTGGCGAAGCTGGTCGTCGACGAGGGGGCCAAACTGTTCGTCTCCGACATCGATTCAGCCCGGCTGGAGCGGGCGGTGGCCGAGTGTGGAGCCCATTCAGTGATGCCCGAACAGATCAGTTCGGTCCCGTGCGATATCTTCTCGCCCTGCGCGTTAGGCGGCGTGCTCAATGAAAAGACGATCCCTCATTTGAACTGCCGGATTGTGGCGGGGTCGGCCAATAATCAGCTCGCCGCTGATGTGGACGGTGACGCCATCTTCGGTCGCGGCATTGTCTATGCGCCCGATTACGTGATCAACGCCGGCGGCCTGATCAATCTGTCATTTGAGCCGGGTGGTTATGATCGCGAACGGGCCATGGCCAAGGTGCGCAACATTCCGCTGACGCTTCGGGAGATTTTTGAGCGGGCCCGGACCGAGAACGCCCCGCCGCACCGAGTGGCCGATCGGATGGTCGAGGAACGGTTGGCTGAAGCGAAACGACAACAGCACGGGGCATCATCGTAGAGCCGTCGTATGACCACACGGTCGCGGACCAAAAAGCCGGTGATGACGAAAGATCTCTGGGCCGGCTTGAACCGCACCGGTTCACAAACCGCCTCCGTTGATGTCTCCATCGTGGGGATTCCCTACGATGGCGCCGCCTGCTACCGGCGCGGCGCGGCCCTGGGGCCGGCCGCGATCCGGCGCGCGTCGGAACAGGTGCCCCCCGTGCTGGAAACGGGCGAGGTATTGACCGATCTGGTCGTGCGTGATCTTGGCGATCGCCCGATGACGGCCGGTCTGCCGCACGATTTGCCGAAACTGGCGGCGGTCTATCGAGGGCTCTTTCCCACCACCTTTCCCGTCACGCTGGGCGGCGATCATTCGGTGGTGATTCCCATCGTTCATGCGCTGAGCGAGTTGGCGCCCGGCCCCATCGGTCTCCTGGTGATTGATGCCCATACCGATCTGAGCGAGACGTTCCAGGGCTCGCCCTACTCCAACGGCTGTCCGTTGCGCCGGGCGCTGGAGTTGCCGAAGTTCAGCCCGTTGCAGACGGTGTTGGTCGGCGTGCGCTGTTTTGAGGTGGCCGCGTTGAACTTCGTGCGCGAACAGAAATTGCGGACCATTGGTCCGGGGGAACTCGAAACCCGAGGCGTGGATGCGGTGGCCGCCGAACTGCTGGATCGGTTTGCCGGCTTCTCGCAACTCTACCTCTCGATCGACATCGATGCGCTCGATCCCGCCTACGCACCCGGAACGGGTATTCCGGATGCCGGGGGGCTTTCTCCGCGGCAAGTGATCACGTTGATCCGTCGGCTGACCCCGCTGCCGTTCGTCGGAGCGGATCTGGTCGAGGTGGCGCCGCCGCTCGATCACGGTGAGATCACAAGCTTTGCCGCGCTGAAGATCATTATGGAAATCTTCGGACTGGTCTGGAGGCGAAAACGACAGGGACTGCCGATCCATCTTGGGTAGAAGGTCTCATGAGGAATCAACGATGAAATTGCGCAAGCCGCGATCACGGCGCGCCCGCCGATCCGGGGCGCCGCCGAAACGTGGCCGGCGACCCCGGTCGACGCGTTCCGCCACCGCGCCGCCGGTGAGTGGGTCACGCCCGGGCCCCAAGGCGGCCGCCTGGGTGATCAGGGACCAGCAGGTGCTCTCCCCCTCGTTGACCCGGAGCTATCCGCTGGTGGTGGCCAACGGCAAGGGAGCGACGATCACGGATGTCGACGGCCACCGCTATCTTGATTTTACCTCGGGGATTGCGGTGACCGCCACCGGCCACTGTCATCCACGGGTGGTCGACGCGATCACCAGGCAGGCCAAGGCGTTGATTCATATGTCTGGGACTGATTTTTACTATCCGGCCGAAATCCGGTTGGCCGAGCGATTGACCGAAATGGCGCCCGGCCGCCATGCCAAGCAGTGTTTTTTGACCAATTCTGGGACGGAGGCGACGGAGGCGGCGATGAAACTGGCCCGCCATGCGACCGGCCGGCCCCAGTTCATCTCCTTCGTCGGGGGATTTCACGGCCGCACCTACGGGGCCATGTCGCTCTCGGCCAGCAAACCGATCCACAAACGAGGGTTTGGACCGTTTGTGCCGGGAGTCGCGCATGTGCCCTATGCCAATTGCTATCGCTGTCCCTACGGGCTCAAGCCGGAGAGCTGCAATTTTCACTGTGTCGATGTGATCAAGGAGGAGTTGTTTCATCACACCGTCTCGCCGGAAGAGGTCGCGGCCATCGTCGTCGAACCGATCCAGGGGGAGGGGGGATACGTCGTGCCGCCCGACGGCTACTTGACCAGACTGCGCCAGTTGGCCGACGAGTATGGGATCCTGCTCATGGTGGATGAGATTCAGACCGGGATGGGGCGCACCGGTCGGATGTGGGGCGGCGACCACGATGGCGTGGTCCCCGATCTGATGATGGTGGCGAAAGCGCTGGCGTCGGGCCTGCCGTTGGGGGCGTTGATCGCCGATGGCCGTTTGATGACGTGGAAGCCCGGTGCGCATGCCAACACCTTCGGCGGCAATCCCATCGCCTGCGAAGCGGCGCTGGTGACCCTGCAACTGCTCGAGGAGGAGCTGATCGAGAATGCCGCGACCGTCGGCGCCTATCTGCTGGCGCAGTGTCGCGAACTGCAGTCACGCCACCGGCTGATCGGAGACGTGAGAGGGCGGGGCTTGATGATCGGCCTGGAACTGGTGCGCGATCGGGAACGCAAAGAGCCGGCGGTTGAAGAGCGGAATCGTGTCATTCAGGCCTGTTTTCAAAAAGGCCTGTTGCTGTTGGGCTGCGGGATGAGCGTGCTGCGGTTGATGCCGCCACTGGTGATTACCCGCGCCCACGCCGATCGGGCGCTGGCCGTGCTTGATGAGGCGCTGGATGAGATTGAGCGCCGCCCCGCCGCACGGTAAGGTTTCACCGTCGAGCGGTTAATGGGCCGACCGGGAAACGCCGGGTTGAGTGTCGCCCTCGTTGATGGAGCCGCCAAGCAGTTCGTTGATCGTGGTCAGGAGTTCTCCCACTTGAAACGGTTTGATCAGGAAGGCATTGGCTTTCATATAGCGCTTCCAGTCCCGGCAGATCTCCTCCCGCATCACCGTAAAGATGACCACCGGGATCGCGCTCAGGGTCGGGTCGGATTTGATCTGGTCGCAGACCATCGTGCCATCCACCTGCGGCATGACCAGATCGAGGATCACAAGATCAACCGGCTCCTTGCGTAGTTGCTGCAACGCGTCGGCTCCGGAACTGGCTTCGAAAACCCGATAGCCGTGACTCTTCAGGACGTAGCGAACCGATCGTCGCACGTTGGCATCATCATCAATGATCATGATCGTTTTCATCGGAGCCCTCCACGCAAATAAAAAGCCCATCCACGTGACCCGATAAGAGGATGGGCTTCTCTTCCACTTCGGCAGCTCTTCCATCCCTTGGTTCCTCGCCTTGGGATAAGTCGCTTTGCGCCCCCGTCTTGCGGCGGGTTTGCTCTTATCGGTGGAGTCTCTGTGCTATGAAGGCCCGGAGGCCGTTGTGACCATGTAAAGGAGCAAACAACATGCCAGGCCGGCCAGGCCGTGGCCACTGAAAATACGCCGATTTTTTAGACGCTCCAGTATCGCGTCTGTTCAAGAATGGACAGGCTGACAAGGTTTGCGCATGGGGGGATAGAACCGCCGGTTTTGGCCGTTTTTTTACCCTAATAAATCGGAGGGGTGTCGGTCGGTTTCTCGGGTTCCGAAGGGGAGATGGTCGCCGGCGCCGGCGGTTCGCGCAGGTCGCGGTCTGCGGGGGATGCGTCCCCGTCGGGAAGCGGTTCGATCGACGGTGGTTCCTCCTCCGACGGCACGGGCCCTGTCTCGTCGTACACCGATGGTGCCGGTCGGCCGGGGAGTCGACGTTCCACAAATCGCTGAATGGTCTTCGCTCGTGTCAGAATAACCGGAGCGTTGCGGTTGACCTCATACCGCAACGGCGCCGGCAGAA
>JBGPUQ010000050.1:0-7270 GCA_041491185.1 Nitrospiria bacterium
CGCACTATGATCTCATCTGCGACACGACGGCGCGCGGCATCAGCCAGGCCTCGCTGGAAACAGGGATTCCGATCATCTTCGGCGTGGTCACCACGGAGACGGTTGATCAGGCGTTGGAGCGATCGACTCCCGGGAGCCTCAATCGTGGCAGAGCGGCGGCGCTGGCGGCGATTGAGATGGCCACATTAATCCGGCGACTGAAAGTATGACACCGCGATGTAAATACTCGTACGGCGATGGGGGTTGCAGGGGGAGAGGAATGAAGCTTCGCTGGCTCCGCCAGCGAAGGCGGAATCTGAGCCGGCGACATGGCCAACGGCCATGGCCGAGCCGAAGCGCATCTTCCCCTGACTTGAGCGAGTGTTCTTTGCGAGCGGATCAATGGGCTTAAGACGACAGGCCAGAGAGTGCGCGTTGCAGCTGTTGTTTCAACACGATTTGGGGCAGCACCACTTTGCGGGGGGGCAGACGACCGCCGCGACCGGCGGGGAACCGAAGCCGGCGGTGGAGATGGAGCCGGTCGTGACCATCCCTCCGGAGGTGAAACCGTTCGTTGAAGAATTGGTCAACGGCGTCTTGAACCGACTTCCCGAGCTGGATGCGATGTTGCAACGCTTCACCGAGCATTGGAGTATCGATCGGATGGCGGTGGTGGACCGCAATGTGCTGCGATGCGCCCTGTATGAGCTGCTCTATGTGGATCAAGTTCCGGCCAAGGTGACGATTAATGAAGCGATTGAAATTGCCAAGCGATACGGATCGGAAGAATCGGGCGCCTTCATCAATGGCATTTTGGATCGCATTATGAAAGCGGAGGAACGACTGGAACCGAAACGGATGGCCTCTGCTTGATGTTTATCCGCTCGTGCAAAGCACTCGCTCACATTAGGGGGAGATGCTCAACTCCCCCTAATAACCCCCATCGCCGTACGGTTTGTTCCGCCATACGCAAATGATCGCTCGATATACACTCCCCGAGATGGGGCGGCTCTGGACCGATCAGCACCGGTATGAGACCTGGTTGCGTGTGGAGCTGGAACTGTGCGCCGTGCTGGCGGAGCGTGGGATCATTCCGGCGCCGGCCTATCGCACCATCCGCAAGCGGGCGTCGGTGTCAGCCGAGAACGTGGCCGCCATCGAACGGACGGTCAAGCACGATGTCATTGCCTTCGTGACGGCGGTGGCCAGGGAGGTCGGGGCTGCCGGGAAATATCTGCACTATGGGCTGACCTCGTCCGACGTGCTCGATACGGCGCTGGCGTTGCAGCTCCAGGAGGCCACGGATCTGCTGGCGGCCAAATTGGGGCGTCTCAGAGAGACCCTCGCCGCCATGGCGCAGCGCTATCGGCACACCCCCATGGTCGGCCGGTCCCACGGCATTCACGGCGAACCGATCACGTTCGGATGGAAACTGGCCATCTGGCATGAAGAAGTCCGCCGCCACCAGGACCGTCTCGTCCGCGCCCGCGCGATGATCAGTTATGGAAAACTCTCCGGCTCGATGGGCACCTACGCGCATTTGCCGCCAGAAATCGAGACCGCGGTCTGTCGCCGGCTGGGCCTCACGCCGGCCCCGATCACCAATCAGATTCTCCAGCGCGATCGGCACGCCGACTATCTGCAGACCCTGGCCCTGATCGCCAGTTCGGTTGAAAAGTTTGCGGTGGAAATCCGGCACCTCCAACGGACGGAAGTTCGAGAGGTCGAGGAATTTTTTGACGAGGGCCAGCGGGGTTCCTCCAGCATGCCGCACAAGCGCAATCCCATCGGCGCTGAAAATCTGTGCGGGTTGGCCCGTCTCGTGAGGGCCAACAGCCAGGCCGCGCTGGAAAACATCTCGCTCTGGCACGAGCGCGACATCAGCCACTCGTCGGTGGAGCGCGTCATCATTCCGGACAGCACCATTCTGCTCGATTTTATGCTGGCCCGATTGGAGGGGCTGGTGACGACCCTGCGCGTCTATCCGGATCGCATGCGGGCAAATTTGGAACTCACCGGCGGATTGATCTTCTCGCAACAGGTGTTGCTCAAATTGATTCACACGGGGTTGGGACGAGAGGAGGCCTATCAATTGGTCCAGTCGTTGGCATCGAAAGCCTGGGAGGGTGGGACGCCGTTTCGGGTGTTGGTCGCACGGGATGCGCGCATCGCTCACCGGCTTGATGCCAAAGAGGTGGCCGGGTGTTTCTCACTCGACCCATTTCTCAAGCACATCGATGAAGTTTTCGCCCGATTGTTTCCATCCATATCTGCCCCGCGATCCGGGGAAAGCCGGCAGTCACGCAAAGAAAATGCCGGTAGAGTGATGCGTCACGCATCGAAACGCACGAAAGGGAAACGATGAGCGATGAATCATTGGCCGCTGTTCTCCTGTGTACGGCGATGGGGGTTGTTAGGGGGAGAAGAGCCTCTCCCCCTAACTCTTAAAGGATGAAGGCTCGCGTCCATGTCTCGTTTAAAACCGGCATCCTCGACCCTCAGGGCGTGACGATTCAGCAGGCCCTGACAAGTTTGGGATTTTCCGGAGTGCAGGGTGTCAGGGCCGGGAAATATTTTGAGATCGAATTGGAGGCGGCCTCCTCTTCGGAAGCGACGCGACAGTTGACCGAGATGTGCGACCGCCTGCTGGCCAATCCCACCATCGAACAATACCGCATCGAGCTTGATTAGAGGCATTTCGTTTTTCTTCCGTACTGAGCATTTCCCCCCGACGTACGGCGATGAGGATGGTCAAGGGGAGATGAGCCATCTTCCCTTGACTTGAGCGAGTGCGAAGCACGAGCGGATAAGACGCTTTTGAAAAGTTGTGCTATATTGATATTGGTATGGCTGCAATGGTCTTGCTGGTCGAAGATTCCCGTGCCGTTCGTGCGCTGGTATCCAGCGTACTGGAAGAGGTCGGCGACATTGATCTGATCGAGGTTGGAAACGGTTTTGACGCCTTAAAGGCGCTTCCAGGTTCTCGATTTGATCTGATTATTACCGACATCAACCTGCCGGAGATCACGGGATTGGAGATCGTCCGTTTTGTCAAGGAGCATCCCGGATACCGACACATCCCGGTCCTGATTATTTCCACACAGCGCTCACAAGCCGATATCCAGCGTGGGTTGAGCTTGGGCGCGTCGGCCTACCTCGGCAAACCGTTTGAACCGGAGCAACTGAAAGCCACCGTGCGGAAGTTACTTCCGCCGTCTCCCTCTCCCTAACCCGTCGGTCACCGATGAACCGCCCGCTGTCCGAAGAGTTTCTCCCCGAAGCCGAAGAACTGCTCGAACACATGGAGGCCGATCTCCAGGAGCTCGGCCGGGGCGGCCAGCCGCCCGAACGAGTCGCCGACCGACTGAATGCGCTCTTTCGCAGCGCGCATTCGCTCAAAGGGATGGCCGGCATGGCCGGTCTGACCGAGATCACGCAGCTGAGCCACGAGCTCGAGGAATTGATGGATCATCTGCGGATGGGGCGGTTGTCGCTTGATGGCGCGCTGTCGGATCTGATCGGAGACGGGATTGCCTTGTTGCGTCGGCTCGTGGCCGCGGTGGCGCACCCCGAATCGTCGATCGCTCCGGTCGATCTTGCCGGGTATACGTCGCTGGTCAAACAATCGCTGGCCAAACCGACGCGGGAAGAGGGCGTGTCGCTCGAAGCCTTGGGTATTCCACCGGCACTGACCGTGGCGCTGACCACGTATGAAGAACACCGACTGCGGGAAAATCTTCGCTTGGGCCGGACGCTCTACGCGATCCGGCTGCGGTTTGGTCTTGATAACTTTGACCAGGAGTTGGGACGCGTTTCTTCGAGAGTCCAGGAGATCGGAGAACTGATTACCACCGTGCCGCGCATGACCGCCTCCGATGAGTCCGATGCGGCGGGTGGCACGGACAGCGGGACCATCGGGTTCGATCTCATCGTGGGAAGCGATCGGCCGCTGGCTGATGTGACCGAACGCGCCGGCCCATCGGCTCTGAAAACGACGCTCTTGTGCAGTGGGCCATCGTCCCACACGGCGGTCCGTACCGCCCAGCCCGGAGACGCCGCTCCGAGCGTCGCGCCTCACGCGGAGCCGGTCGCCTCCCTCCGGAGTTTAAGCGATACGGTCCGGGTGGAAATCCGCCATCTCGACCACCTGCTCAATGTGATGGGCGAGTTGGTCCTCCAAAAATCGGTGCTTCACCAATTGGCCAAGGAATTTCTTGAGCGCGATGGGTCGACGGGGCTGGCCGGTGGGTTGCTCAAGACGGTCCAGATCATTGAACATCGATTGAGCGAGTTGCAGGAGGGATTGGTCGAAGCCCGAATGGTTCCGTTGACCCAGTTGTTTGACCGGTTGGTTCGCGCGGCTGGCAAACTCTCACGGGAGTTGGGCAAGGAAGTGGATCTCCGGATGAGCGGGGAGGAGACCCGGCTGGATAAAACGATGGTCGAGGCGATTGCCGATCCGCTCCTGCATCTGATCCGCAATGCGATGGATCACGGTCTTGAGACGCCGATGGAACGACAGGCGGCAGGGAAACCGGCGGCCGGACAGATCACGCTCCGCGCCAAACCGCAGGGCAACGGCGTCGTGATTGAAATTGCGGATGACGGACGGGGCATCGATCTGGCGCGCGTGCGTGAGACGGCCGTCCGCAAGGGACTGGCCGATCCGGCCAAGTCGTATGATGAGGCCAGCCTGATCAGCTTTCTGTTCCAACCGGGGTTCAGCACCAGCGAGCAGGTCAGCGAAGTGTCGGGCCGTGGAGTCGGGTTGGACGTGGTGGCAAAAAATATCGCCGCGTTCAACGGTCTGGTGGATGTGGCGACGCAACCGGGGAAGGGCACCACCTTTACGATCACGTTGCCCATCACGCTGGTGATCGTCCGCGCGCTGGTGGTGCAGGTCGGGGCCGATCTGTTTGCCGTGCCGCTGAGCAGTGTGACGGAAACGCTGCTGATCGGGCCGACACACATTCGAACCATCGATGGCGCGGAAGCGATGGAACTGCGCAATCGCACCTTGCCGCTCTTGCGTCTGGCCGAGCACTTTGCCTGCGCGCCGCTCTCCTCCAACCCGGATGAACTCTATGTCGTGGTGGTCGGACTGGCCGAGAATCGATTGGGGTTGGTGGTGGATGCGATCGAAGGACAGCAGGAGATTGTCATTAAATCGGTGGGTGAATTGCTCAAGGGTATGACGGCCGGGATTGCCGGGGCGACCGAACTCGGCAATCGTCGCATGATCCTGGTGTTGGATATTCCCGCCCTCTTGGATGAGGCCGCTCGCCTCGCCATGCCCTCCGGCCGGTGACAAATTTCGCCGGATTCAGTACTGTTCTTCCATTTCGGCGAGGGTTTCGCCATATCGCCGTGCCGATCGCGTGTTGATAAGAACTTGATCTATCAGCGGATTTTCTGAATTTCCCTTCCAAGTTCTACCCCGTAGAGGTGATCGTATAGCTGGCACAACAGTTGCATTTTCTCAACATGGTACATCACTGAATCTTGTGAGCATGACCAGACCGGATTGGAGCATCACACGATGTCGGACAGTCGTCCACAATACCAAAATACGGAAGAAGATCGGATGAACCACCCTCCCTATGGCGCCAAAGAGATCTGCCAGGCCGTCGGGATTTCTCACCGGCAATTGGATTACTGGGTGCTGATCGGGGTGGTCACGCCGCAACTTGAGCGGCATGGGGTCAAGCTGTTTCGCCGCTTCAGCCAACAGGATCTGACCACGCTGCGACGGATCAAGGAATTGATCGATGAGGGGGTGGTGGTCAGCCGGGCGGCTGAACGCGTTCATCGGGAAATGGCCGTGAACGGACGCGCCGTGCCGGCGCCGCAATCGGAGCAGGAGCCGGGAAATGACCACTGAGCTGCTGCCGTCTTCAGGCCATCTCTCCGGTGACCAATCCCCAAACGGTGCGGCATCGTGCGCGCAGTGGCTGATCTGCCGGGTCGGAGGGGAAGAATATTTACTGGAAGTTCCACTGATTAAAGAAATCATCCTGTTGCCGGAATTGACCGCCGTGCCGCGGAGCCCTCGGTGGTTGAAGGGTGTCTGTTCGTTACGCGGTGTGGTGGTCGCGGTCATCGACGTCGGAAGCCGGTTGGGTTTGGACGAGTGTCGGATCACCGCGAAGAGTCGGGTGATCGTGCTCTCAACGGAGAAGGGCATGGCCGGCCTTTTCGTCGACAGTGTGCAGGGATTGTGCACGCTCGATGCCCGGCAGGTGAATGCACCACCCACATTATTGGCCGCCGCCCATCGGGAGTTCTTGCGCGGGGTCGTCCATCTGGACGGACATGCCTATGCCGTCCTCGATATTGACCGGATGATGACGTTCCAGTCCGACGCGAGGCCAGGGCCATGCTGAATTTCACCTTCCAGCGGCAGATTTCGATGGAGTTGGTGGTCCGGTCTCTCAAAGCCGTCATGAATGGCGACCGGCCCGACCTCCAGGCCGCCGCGTTGCCGTCCGAACTGCGTCTGCTGTTAAGTGAGATCGCCGATCGCCTTGATCGTACCGGCTCGGACGATCACCGTGTGGCCGAGACGTTGGTGTCGCTGTCGGCCGAATGTCGCAAGGCGGGGCAGACGTTGTCGGCGTTGAGCGACGCGCAGCGGCAGGACGGACACCTGGGCCAGATGTCTCTTGAACGCATGGAGGGCACCTCACGGACGGAGGCGGAGCAGATCACCGTGATGACGTCGTTCGTCGATACGATGTCGTCCTCCATCACCGATCTTGGTTCGACCATGGAACGTGTGCTTCACAGCGTGTCGGCCTTTGACCGATCGATTGAGGAAACCTCCTCGCAGATTGCCGAGATGGCCTCGGCATTGACGGAGATCGATCACCATGCCGGTGAATTGACCGCAAAAGCCACGGAGGCGGGGTCGACGGTCGCCCAATTGGGGGCGGGGGGGCGGACGGTGACGGAGCAGGTCCAGGAGGCCGTGCGGTTGTCCGAGCGGATTCAAGAGGGCGTGCAGGCCTATGCGGGCGACGGGCTCCGCGTGCTGCAAGAGAACATGCGGGTGATTCAGACGACCATCAACGAATCGCTCCAGGCCATTCAAGAATTAAGTGTGCAGTCCGGTGCCATCGGAAAAATCGTCACGGTGATCGAGAGCATCACGAAACAGACCAATCTGCTGGCGCTCAATGCCGCCATTCTGGCGGCGCAAAGCGGTGCGGAGGGGAAGAGCTTTTCCGTCGTGGCGGACGAAATCAGAGTGCTGGCCGATCGCACGTCACGGTCGGCCAAGGAGATCGCCGGC
>JBGPUQ010000051.1:0-7197 GCA_041491185.1 Nitrospiria bacterium
CCATGCACCAACCGGAACTTGGCCGGATCGCCCATGTAGGAGCGCGGAATGGTCGTCGGCGCATCGCCGAAGGTATAGGCGCTGTACGAGAGCGATTCATCTTCGATGTGGAAATATTTTTCCTGGAGGGCGAGGTTATTCACCCCGAACGGCTCGCTGCGGAAGTTGATCGCCCGCGCGGAGGGACGGTAGGCATCCGTATTCGGATCCCGCTGCGGAATCATCTCGCCGTTTCGGTTCAACGGTCGGAACGACTCATCCCCAATTTCATGATAGATGATGACGAACTCCCGGAAGTCCGGCGTATTGGGAGTGTCGATCATCATCTCCCAGCCGCTTTTGCTCTCTTTGCCCGTCATCGGATCGAGATAGCGCGACCCCATCGGCTCGACCATAAAGGTCCCGATCATCCCCAGGCTCGCCTGCTCCCGGCCGACATGGCTGTGAAAGCTGTGGGCGCCTTCCTGCTCGTCCGGCCGGACATACCACTCGAACAGCTGGCTCTTGCCGGGTTTGACCATGGTCTCCGGATTGGCCAGGGTGGCCGCCTGACCGGTGGTCTTGACGATCATGCTGGAACCATGGATATGCAGGCTGACATCATCGCCATCCAATTTGTTCTGCAGGGTGATCACCACGCAATCACCCTGGTTGGCCCGAATGTTGAGGGGCTGAATCATGTCGGTCTGCAGCCCCGTGGTCACCGCCCCCGGATCATAGCCCGGCTTCTTGCGCGCTTCCTTGTTAATGCGCTCCTCTTCGCGAACCTTGTCAAGATTTTCGTTCAACACATACATGTAGCCCGGAAAGTAATCGAGCCACTGATTGATCGTGACTTCGACGTTGATGGCGGAAATGTCATACGCCTTGACCGGCGCGGTTTGGGGGCAGTGGCCGCCGGCGGTGACGCTCTCGCTGACGCCGCTCGGCCCGAGGAAGAAGCTCCGGTCCATCTGCTGCATCATCCCCATGGCTTTAAATGGTCCATCGCTTCCGGTGTGGGCGGCGTGCTCGTTGGTTCCCTTGGCGATCTCGTCCATCAGCTTTTGCATCGCCGCGTCCACCTGATCCGAATGGCCGGCGTGGCCTTCCTGCGTATCTTCCCGATTGAGCTGCGCCTTGAACTGATCTTCCCATGAGGGCGCGGCCACCGGTTGAGCGTCCACGGTGGCATGATGGTCACTCTCGTCGCCCGCCACGGCCCAACCCTTCACCGCAACAACAAGCGTCAGCGCGAGCAGTGCTGTCCAAAACCCTTTTCCTGTCATTTTCATCACCGTGCCCCCTTTTTCTTGAATTTTTAGGCCTCTTGCGGTTTCTTATTTCCTAGCTGGGTAGAATGGGTAGAAGAAAAGATGATAACGATTGATGCCACATGGTGGTCATGACCGTATTGCTTTCTTCACACCGGCCAACCTTGCGCCACTGTCATGACCCCTTTCAGGCTAGACAGAACTAATCCTTCAGAAGGAGCCTTTTGTAGCACAGGTGGTTCATCATGTCAAGACTTTATCGTGAACATCCTGGCAGAATCAAAAACAACAACGACTTAATTTTTATGCCTGCGCCGCGCCGGAGTGTTTGAGGATCGCGATCACCTCATCATCAGAGACTTGTTGAAATTCCTCAAAAAACTGCCCCACCGCGTAAAAAACCGGCGGCACCTCCAGGCAGACGACGTCATCCGCCAGTTGCTCGATGAGTTGCAGCGTATGTGCCGGCGCCACCGCCGTCGCCGCAATCAGCTTGGCCGGCCGCCTGGCGCGCACGGCCCGCAAGGCGGCGATCATGCTGGAGCCGGTCGCAATGCCGTCATCCACCACGATGACGATCCGGCCGGCGGGATCGATCGGCGGGCGCGCGGCCGTGTAGAGGGTGCGTCGCCGGCGCAATGTCTCCAGCTGAGCCTTCCGCTCCGTCTCAAGGTAGTGTTGGCTGATCCGAAGCGCATGGAGATCCTCATTCAGGTAGACCTGTCCGGCTTCATCAACAGCGCCGATCGCCAATTCCGGATTGCCGGGCGCTCCCAGCTTGTGGACCAAGACCACGTCGAGCTCGCCACCCAAAGCATCGGTAATGACACTCGCCATCGGCACGGCACCCCGCGGGATGGCCAGGATCAACGGCTGTTGGCCGCGATAGGCGGCGAGGGCCTCCGCGAGCAACCGTGCCGCCTCGGTTCGATTGTGAAAGATCATACGTGCCCTATTGTAGCGCCGACGTCCGGAAAAATCGATCCACGAGGCCCTGCCGATGACTCGGCACCGCTCCATCCGCCCTTGACCGAGAAACCACAGAGGGGTATATATGACGCATGCGCATGAGGAGAATCGCACTGCCCCTCCTCCTGATCGCCACCGTCGCCTGTCGACAAACGCCGCACACGACCGAATGGCAGACGGGCCCACCCCTGGTGCTGGCGCGCAGCAGCGCCTGCGCGGCCACCGTGGACAACCACATCTATGTCGTCGGCGGCGGGTGGACCGACGCCGCCACGGCATTGACGACGGTAGAATATGCCGTCATCGGGCCCGGCGGCCGATTATCCGATTGGCACTTGACCGCCCGGATGGCCACGCCGCGCGTCTTTCTCGGGTGCGTCGCCATGAACGGCTATCTCTATGCCATCGGGGGAGAACGCTTCACAGAACTGCAACCGATGCTCTTGCCCAGCGTGGAACGGGCGCCGATCCTGCCCGATGGCAACCTGGGATTATGGGAACCGGTTGAATCGCTCACCACACCGCGGCGGGCGCCCGTGGCGATCGCCGCCGACCGCGCCATCTACGTCATCGGCGGATACAATGGCACGTTCCTCCGCACGATTGAGCGGGCGAGTCTTCTCCCCGATGGCACATTGGGGCCGTGGCGGCTACTCGAACAGACAACCACCATGCCCCGGTATATCCATGCCGGAGTCCGCAACGGGAACGACCTCTATCTCCTGGGAGGTCACGATGAGTCGACCGGAATGGCGACCAACAGGACCGAATGGACACGGATCCTTCCAACCGGCGAATTGGCTCCATGGAAAGAGGGACCGACGTTGTCATCGCCGCGCTTTCTAACTGCCGCCGCCATCGCCAATCATCACCTCTACCTCATCGGCGGATCGACCGGCCGGCAGGCGCTCGGCACCGTGGAAGCCTCGCCGATTCAATCCGATGGATCGTTGGGCGCCTTCAGTCCCGCCGGGACGCTGACCGCCGCGCGAAGCGGAGCTGCTATCGCCGCGCATGATCGGACGCTCTACCTCATCGGCGGATTGATCGAGAACCACGCCGTTCCAACCATCGAGTACGCCACGGTCGCCCCATAACACGGTCGATCAACATGACGAACCGTCCGGCTCTGTGACGGTGACCAGGCGCGGGACCATCTGGGCCGCCCGTCCCTCCAGCCAGCAGTGCACGGCGGGGCTGGCCGATCGTTCGGGGTTGACCTCCACCACCCAGGCGCCGGCTTCTCGGGCGATCGACGCCAGCGACGCGGCGGGTTGGACAACGCCGGAGGTCCCGATTACCAGAAACAGTTCACAGGAGGTTGCCGCGGCGGTCGCCGCCGCCATCACGGCCGGATCAAGCGATTCCCCAAACCAGACGATGTGCGGGCGAAGCACGCCGCCGCATCGCCCGCATGAGGGCAACCCGCGATCCAAGGGGAGCGGCACGCGTTGATCGACCGACCGCGTCCCGCAATCGGTGCACCGCACGGTCCAGATATTGCCGTGCAGCTCGATCAGGTGGCTCGAACTGCCCGCCCGCGCATGCAGCCCATCGACATTCTGGGTGATCAGCGTAAAGTGCGCGCACCGCCGTTCAAGATCGACGAGCGCGACGTGGGCGGGGTTGGGCTGCTTTGAGGCGATGATCCCGCGGCGCCAATCGTACCACTGCCAGACAAGTCGGGGATTACGGGTAAAAGCCTGCGGGGTGGCCAACTCCTCCGCGCGGTAGGTGCGCCACAAGCCGTCGGCGCCTCGGAAGGTCGGGATGCCGCTGTCGGCCGAGATGCCGGCGCCGGTCAGGACGGCAATCGCGCGCGCCGCCGCAATCCGCTCGCGCACATCGGCAACGACGAGATGGCCCACCTCCGCCATGTGCCCTTCACGCCTCGGCCCCTGAATCGGCCGGCCCGTCGAACCCGGTCATTTCGGTCGGCCCGGCGGCGTCATCAGGATCACGAGGCGAATCACGAGGAGGATTCCGCGGCGGATCATGGGGTGCATCATCGGGGCCGGTCAATCGATCCGGTTGAATCATTTCCACGAAACGGGTCAGCCAGCGGATTTTTCGTTGCTCTTTGAGTTCGCCGTAGATGTAGAGCAGGTTGCGCATCATCCGGACAAGAATCTCCCGGTCGGTGATCCGTTGCAGGTAGTGTTCCTTGAAGCCGTACCCGGAATTGATCAGGAAGCTTGCGCACTCGGCTTTGGTCAGCGACTGGCCCTCATTAAATGGGTCGATGAACAGTTCCCGGCCGGCCACTTCGCACTTGACCAGAAAATGGCTCGGCATCCCGATGCCGATGATCGGCAGATGGAGGCGGCGGGCCAACACAAGGTAGAGGGTGGACAGGGTGATGGGAATCCCGACCCTCCGATCAAGGACGCGGTTCAAGTAACTGTTGTCGGGATCATAATAATGGACGGTATTCCCGTGGAAGCCTTTTTCCGTGAAGAGATACTGATTGATCACCCGGATCACGCCATCCGGCCATCGTTCGTGCTTGATCAACAACCGCAGTTCCTCGGCCATGGCGTCGAGCAGTCCCTGATAGGTCTCCGTCTCGATTTCCGGATAGGCGATGCGGCTCAGTAAAAAACAGCCCTCTTCGAGATCGGGCCCTTGCAGCCACTGCCGCCACTCCCGCTCCAACCGACGCCCGTCGATCTCTTCGATGACATCGCGGAGCCGCTCGCCCAGCGCCGACTCCTCCGGTCCTTCGTTGGGAGCGTCGGCCGCCGCGGAGAGTTGACGCAACTGACCGACCACCTCGGGTCCGATCTGGACGAGTTTCTCCTTGACGATCTTGAGATTGGCTCCCTGCTCGGTCGTCAGAAGTGAGAGAAGGGCTTTGAGCGGCTCTTTGGTCTTCGGCATCGGTCAGCTCCTATGCGAGCTGCACTGGACATGCGGCCATCGATGGGCTGCACTATACCACAAGCCACATCAAAAACCCACCCATCTGATTATATGCGGAGGGAGATGCACTTCGACTCGGCCATGGCCGTTGGCCATGTGGCCGGCTCAGGTTCCGCCTTCACGGGCAGAGCCCGCGAAGCTCCACTCCTCTCCCTCCGACCCTCCCATCGCTGACGTCATGAAACCATGTCTTAGCGTAAATCCGATGGGGGGTATCGGGGGGAGAAAGCGGCTCTCTCCCCCCGATTCGAGCGAGCCTCTGTTTTGCAGAGGCGAACGGATCAGCGCCTGTGTTACGATGGCCCACCGTGGCGGACCACATCACAGCGGCACTGCAGCAGGCGGTCGTCGACGGCGTCTTTCCCGGCGCGGTGCTTCTGGTGCAACACAGCGACACCATCCGTTATGGTCACGCGGCCGGATCGGCCGCGTTGTTTCCCGCGCCGGACGCGATGACGCGGGAGACGCTATTTGATCTGGCCTCGCTGACCAAACCGATCGCCACAACCACCGCCGCGTTGTTGTTGATCCATCGCGGCGTGCTGGCACTTGATCACCCGGTGGTCCGCTGGTTGCCGGAGTTTCGCGGGGAGGGGAAAGACTCGATTACGCTCTATCATCTGCTGAATCACTCCTCCGGACTGCCCGCCTGGAAACCCTTGTACAAAACGATCGATCCTCAACATGCGGGCGACACCGAGACCAAGACCACATTGCTCGAACAATTGACGCACGAACCGCTCACCCACCCGCCGGGCCGCCAGTCGATCTACAGTGACCTGGGTTTCATCCTTCTGGGATGGATCATTGAACGGGCCGGCGGCCGACCACTCGATCGGTTCTGCCACGAGGAGATTTTTGTCCCGCTCGGCATGCGGGCCACCGCCTTTCGCCCGCTCGATCGTCCGGAGCTGGCCCGCCGCTCCATCGCGGCCACCGAACAGTGCCCATGGCGGGGGCGGTGGCTCCGCGGCGAGGTCCATGACGAGAATTGCTTTGCGCTCGGCGGCGTGAGCGGTCACGCCGGGCTGTTTGCACCGGCGGATGATGTGGCGCTGTTTGTTGCCGCGATCATCGCCGCCGACCAGGGTCGGCCCGGGAGACCGTTTGACGGCATCCCGATGACACTCGTTCAGCAATTTCTCACCCGGCAGCCGACACCGGAGTCGAGTTGGGGATTGGGGTGGGACACGCCGTCGGCGGAATCAAGCTCGGGACACTATTTTTCGCCCCGCTCCTGCGGCCACCTTGGCTATACCGGCACGTCGCTCTGGATCGACCGGGAGCGCGGCTGGGGTGTGGTGCTGCTGACCAATCGGGTCCATCCGACCAGCCGGAACGTCAAAATTTCCGCCTTCCGGCCGGTCATACATGATCTGGTCGCCAAGACGTTCTTTTAAAATCAAGGGGAGCTGCTCAGCTCCCCTTGATCATCCCCATCGCCGTACGCAGGATAAAACGGGTTGATAGTGTTCACAATACACATTGATCATTTTCCCCGTATCGATGGGGGTTGTCAGGGGGAGAGGAAGCGGATCTCCCCCTGACTTAAGCGAGCGCCGATTTGCCCACGCGAGCGGATCACTCCAAAATTGATTTTCGTTTCCGACATGCTATAATTAACAGCATGGAACGCGCGCTCCTGCTCAACGCCACGTATGAGCCGCTCAAGGTGATCGACTGGCAACGGGCGATCACGCTCTTGTGGCAAGGGAAGGTGGAAGTCCTCGAGGTGTACGACCTCAAGGTCCGTTCCGCCAATTGGAGCACCCAGTTGCCAGCCGTTCTCCGGCTGTTTCATTTCGTGAAACTCGAATATACCAAGCGCGCCATCAACTTTTCGCGGGCCAACATCTTCCTCCGGGACAACCACTCCTGCCAGTATTGCGGGCGTCATTTCCGGACCGAAGAACTGACCTTCGATCACGTCGTGCCGATCGCGAAGGGCGGCCGCAAAGTGTGGGAGAACATCGTCACCGCCTGCTGGCGCTGCAACAACCGAAAGAGCGGCCGGACCCCGCGTGAAGCGGGCATGCACCTCATCAAGCTACCC